>NZ_JCAPET010000019.1:0-93775 GCF_059735245.1 Gorillibacterium sp. sgz306347 | reverse complement strand
TGATCTGTAGTGGGCTCGAACCACTGACCCCCACCCTGTCAAGATGGTGCTCTCCCAGCTGAGCTAACAGATCATATCGGCTTGTGTCGTTTGCCGTGTTGTCGGCGGCGACAAAAAATATAATATCAGGTGGTCGGGGGAAAGTCAACAGGTATTTTAGAAATTCTATGTACGGGCCGATCTTGCGACCGGCTCCTTGCTTTACAGCACTACGAACTCGCAGAATTCTCGCAGGTAATAGGCGTCGCAGCGGCTTCCGTCCGCCCGGCGGATGACGACGGAGTCCCGCGTGAAGCGCTGGACGGTGCCGCAGTCTTCTACGCATGCTCCGCTGCGGTAAACCGCGATTGGCCGCTGAAAAAAGATGGCATTGTCAAAGTCGGCGTCGTTCAGCAGCTGATGTGGCAGGTTTGTTTGCAAGGGATTCACCTCGTTGAAAATGGTAAAGAAGGTTGATTCGACAAAAAAATCAAAACTCCTGCTTGGGAAGGGGATCATCCGGCATGTTTTCTCCGTCTCGGGAACGAGGGCGGGCGGCTGGCGATCCAAAGGTCCTATTTTCTATATCGGCTCAACGGCCCGGCTTCTGTACTGTTTTCGGGATAATTTTACCGCTTGCGACCCGCGGGAGAAGGAATCGCCAAGGCGGCGTCGAATTGACATGACAGGTCAAAAAATGGCATGACGCATAATCCCAAAGCGGCTGACGTCAGCCGATGCGCAGGCTTTACCATTCCAACGGAAAGGGGTGTCGGGTATTATCTCCACGATTGAACAGAAGGACCCTTATACCAAAGGCCATAGCGAAAGAGTGGGCGTTTACGCCATGATTCTTGCCCGGCATTTGAACGTGCTGGAGGAAAGGGAGCTGGAGGCGTTTTACAACGCCTGTTTGCTTCATGACGTGGGGAAAATCAGCATCCCCGATCACATCTTACTTAAAAACGGTCCTTTGACCGACGAAGAATACAGTGTCATCAAGCGGCATCCGGTATGCGGTGCAGAAGCGGTCCAAGCGATCCCCGGGCTGGAGGAATGCGTGCCGATCATTCTGCATCATCATGAACGGTGGGACGGGAGAGGATACCCCAACCGGCTGGAAGGCGAAGACATTCCGCTCCTTGCCCGAATTGCGGCAGTCGCGGATGCGTTCGACGCCATGACCTCCCACCGGACTTACCGTTCGGCCCTTTCCACGGAAGAAGCCCACCGGCGGATTACCGCCGAAAAAGGCGCCCAGTTTGATCCCGGACTGGTCGACGCGTTCGAGTATGTGTATCCGGAATGGAAAACCATTGCGGAGCGGCAGTTCGCGTGACGAAGGCTTTTTTGCCTTGACCGTGCACCCGGCCTTTTCCCGCCCAATCATTCGAACCTAGCAAAGGATGCCGGCGGCATCCTTTTTAAATGCTTGTTTTATGTGGAATCCAAGGTATACTATATTAGTTGAGACTTGCATTCGGTTCTTGCGCGCCGCATTTGTTTAAGAAGTATCAGATTCCGGCTTCGGGAACGGACGTATTAGGCGGCATGCGTCAGGCTGCGACACAGAGGAGAGTTAAACCATGAAAGCGCTGGTTATCATTCCGGCATACAATGAAGAAAAAAGCATTGAGGCGGTCCTTCGCTCCGTCAAGCGCTGGCACCCCGACATCGATATTGTGGTTGTGAACGACGGCTCCAGGGACGACACCAGCCGCGTGGCGAAAGCCACCGGGCTTGCCCATGTCGTCGATCTGCCGGTCAACCTCGGCATCGGCGGTGCCGTGCAGACCGGTTATTTGTTTGCGTACCAGAACGGCTACGACATCGCCATTCAAATCGACGCCGACGGACAGCATGACCCGGCGGACCTGGAGAAGATCATCCAGGTGGTGGCGAGCGGCCAGGCGGCCTGCTGCGTCGGCTCCCGGTTTGTCGAGAAGACGGAATACCAGCCGAGCTTCTTCCGCGGCTTCGGGATCAATTTCTTTTCCCGTATGATCAAGATGACCGTCGGCAAACGCATCACCGACCCGACCTCCGGCTTCCGCGCCGTCAACCGGGACGTGATCGAAGTGTTTGCCCGGTATTACCCCGACGATTATCCCGAAGTCGAGGCCATCGTGCTGCTGGAGCGGATGGGCCATACGGTCAAGGAAGCCTCCGTCAACATGCACGTCCGCGCGGCCGGGCAGTCCTCGATCACCCCTTTCAAGTCCATGTATTACATGATCAAGGTCTCGCTTGCCGTAATCATGACCCGGATAAGGAATGTGAACTGACGTTATGAATATTTTCACGCTTTCCGTCATTTTCTGTCTCTTGTTTATCGGCTTCGTCGTGGAGATGATCCGCCGCCGCAAAATTTCCGAACGTTATTCGATTTTGTGGCTGATGCTGGGGCTCGTCATGCTGGTGTTCAGCCTGTTCCCGACGTTCCTCGACCGGATCTCCAAAGCGATCGGCGTGGTGTACGGCACTTCGCTGCTGTTCTTTATCGGCTTTATCTTTTCGCTGGTGTTCATTCTTCACCTCACCACCGTCATCACGAAGCTTGACCGCAAAATGACCCGGCTGACGCAGGAGCTCGCCCTGCTGAAGGCCCGCCGGGAAGAGGAGGCCGCCGGTGATCGTTCTGCTGATCGTCCTCTGTAACGTATTGCTTCTGGTGACGGGCCAGACGATGTGGAAATACGCGCTCAACCGCCATCCGCTCCGTTCGCCGGGCGACCTGCTGACGCTGCTGACAGATCCGGTTATGCTCGGCGGCTGCGTACTGTTTGCCATCGCGACCGTCGTCTGGTTCTACGCGCTCAGCCGTTACGACCTCAGCCGGATTTATCCGCTGCAGTCGATGGCTTACGTGCTTGGCGCGCTGGCGGGGATTCTGCTGTTCAAGGAAACGATGAGTACGGCCCAATGGATCGGCATGGTTCTGATTCTGGGCGGCGCCGTGCTGGTGGCCAAGCCCTGAGGCGCAGCGCGCTATTGGCGCGATATGCCGCCGGCGTGGCTTCCAACTCGTCAAAAAAAGCGTCTTCACCGGGAAACCGGGAAGACGCTTTTTTTATACAAGGGCAGGCTTCCCGCGGGAAAACCTAAGGGGTAAGGCCTTTTAACACCGACTTGGCGCAGTATTCGATGACTTCGCTCCGGCGCACGATCCCGATGAACCGGTCCGTGTCGTCGACGACCGGCACAAAGTTCTGCACCTGCACCAGAGTGATCAAATCCTCCATATTGGAATCGATGCGGACGGTTTTGTTTTGCAGGCGAAAGGGCACCTCGGCGAGCGTGTGGCGGTGCGCGGTTTCAAAGGTAATCGCCGGCCGGTTGTTTTTGAAAAACCAGAGCAGGTCGCCTTCGGTGACCGTTCCGGCGTAGGTGCCGTCTTCATTCAGGACGGGAACGGCCGTGTAGCGGTGAAACTCCATGCGTTCCAATGTTTGCCGGAGGGTGGTTTCCGGGGTCAAGCAGATGACGTCCACCTTCGGAAGCAGGAAAAAAGCGATATTCATAAGAAACGTAAACTCCTTTTGGAAAATCGGATGAGGGTTTGCCTTCCCATTGTACCAAATCCGGCGGTCCGAAGACAGGAGTTTACGAAACGGACGAAAAACGCTACAGTTAGGAAAACGCCGGGACAACCGGCCGCAGCAGCAAAGACAAAGGAGACTGGTGGAACGTGGAAATCACGGTAAAGAGAGTGGAAAACGAAGAAGAACTGAAAGCCTGTCTGGATATCCGGTTCCGTGTCTTTGTGGATGAACAACAGGTGCCGGAAGAAGAAGAAATCGATTCGTTCGACGCGTCGGTGACGGCCTCCCGTCATTTTCTGGTGCGAGCGGACGGGAAACCCGTGGCGACCGCTCGGTCCCGCTTTTATGGGGACGCGGAGACGATCAAGCTTCAGCGCATTGCGGTGCTGGCCGAGTGCCGGGGAACCGGCACGGGACGGAAGCTGGTGCTGGCAATGGAGGACGACGCCCGCGGAGCGGGAGCCGTCCGCTCCATGCTTGACGCCCAGTGCCAGGCCGAGCCGTTTTACCGCAAGCTGGGCTATGAAACGGTGTCGCCCGAGCCTTTTCTGGACGCGGGCATTCCGCACGTGCGGATGGAAAAAAAACTCGTCTGAGCATCCCTTACGCATAAGGGCCGGCGTTTCCGCCTATTCTAACCGGTGCAAGGAAAGAAAAAGGAGGCTGACCGCAATGAGCCCGAATCGGGAAAATGCCGAGGAAGTGCAAGCCGTGCGGAAGAACGGCGACGGAGACATCGTCGAGCTGAAGCTTTCCTCCGGCCGGACCGTGGATTACAAAACGGCGCAGCAATTGGCGAAAACCGGAGAGCTCCAGGGCGTAAACGTGTTCCGCGGACGAGACGGGGACGAGCATTTGCGCTCCAACGCTGACGGGAATCCGGATAACAACCTGGACAACCTGCCCCAGTTTTAACGGAACACGTTTCATCGAAAACAGACGGTCTCAAAATGAAAACCGGACCAGGCAGGAAGTGATCTGCCCGGTCCGGTTATTTTGCGTTCAGAGCACGTACGTTTCGCGGGGGAGGAGGAAGCGCATCGCCCCGGTGCGGCCTTCGAACGCCTCGCGTTCGTCGCCGTAATGCATCAGCCAGAGGCTGCGCTGGATTTCCTCCGGCAGCGTCAGCAGCTCGTCAAGGGCGGTATGCACCACTGCGGGGCCGGTCAGCTGGCATTCGTGAAAGAGGTGGCGGCATTTGCGCTCGTAGTAGGCGTATTCGATCAGGGTCCGGTCAAAGACTGTGTCCGCGCTGTAAAACACCCGGCCGTTCAGAATTACGCAAAAGCTCGGCTTGCCGGGAATGTGGCGGGTGGGCAGCACTTCGGCCGTCAGGTTCTCCGAAATCCGGACGGGCTGGCCCACCGTAAGCGGAGTGATTTCAAAGTAATCGGCGAGCCCCGTGCACCCTTCCCCCTGGCTTTCCATACCGCCGCGCAGCGTATTTTCCCAGATCGGCGTCAGAAGCGCTTCCGGGATAAACAGTTTGGGCTTTTTCCCCAGCAAATAGCGGATGCGGAAGGTGAGCTCCTCCAGGCCGCCCACATGATCCGCGTGAAGATGGGTGATCAGAAAGCCGCCGATGTCCTCAAGCCCCACGCCCATTTCGTGCAGCGCGAGCGGAGCCGTTATGCCGCAATCCACCAGCAGCTGAAAATCTCCCGAAGCGAACAGGGCGTTGGTGTTGCCGTAAGTTTTGGAGAACGCTCCTCCCGTGCCAAGCATGCGGACCTGCAGCGTCATCGCAAACCCCTCCTGTATGAGCGTCCCGTGTAACCGGGTTTTGCGTTTACTTTACCACGGAACAAGCCGTCATGAAAAGTTTGGCCGCCGGCGGACGAAAAAAGGACGAATCCGGGCTTCTCCCCACATATTCTGTTCTAGCAGTTCATTTTCCCGAATGGGGGGAAGCGTATGGCAAAAGCAAACGCCAAGAAAAAGGAAATGCCGGCCGTCACGGACAAAAACCGCTTCACGATGAAAATGGTCACCTCGGATGTGTGTGCGGTCTGCCGGCACCCGTGCGCGCGGGGAATGCGGTATGCGGAGCTGATGGCTGCGCCCGGAGCCCTCGGCAGAGGAGTGCCCTGCATGCTGACAAAAGGAAAAGCGTACAAGTAACGGGTTTCGGAGGGGCTCGCGGACGGCCCGCTGCCGCTCGGCTTTCTTCCCCCCCGGCAATAGAGGTATAATAAAGGCAAACAAACGGGGAGGAAAGCGACCATGTCTATCAGCTTCAACACGCACCTTCTGCCGCTGCTGATCTCGGCCGGTTTCGCCCTTTCGGTCATCGTCATCCGGCTGAAGGCGTCGGAACGGCCGACCAGCGTCCGCAAAATTATCATCCCTCCCCTCGGCATGAGCACCGGCTTCCTGATGTTTCTGTACCCGCCGATGCGGATTCCCTGGCTTTGGGCGCTTGGCGCATTCCTGGCGGGAGCCGTCTTTTTTTCGTACCCGCTCATTCGAACGTCAAAGTTCGTTTTATCCGGGGGAGAGGTCTACCTCAAACGCTCCAAAGCTTTTGTTTTTATTTTGCTTTTTCTGTTGGCCGTTCGCCTGACGCTGCATAACTATGTCGAGCATTTCATCAGCCTGCAGCAAACGGCATCCGTCTTTTTCATCCTGGCGTTCGGCATGCTGCTGCCCTGGCGGCTGGCCATGCTGCGGCGGTACCGGACGATTCGGGGAACGGCCGTGCTGGAGCCGTAACAAAAGTGCCGCCCCGTTCTGTCAAACCGGGGCAATCCCAAGACGTCCTGTCCGACCCGGAGCGTTTTCCACGATCCGGACGGGCCGGGCGTTTTTGGCGTTCCCGGATGCGGGAGCCAATCCAGGGGGATATTCACGGTTGTAAAGGGGAACCTGTGTTCGTATACTGATAACAAAAGAGAAGGAGGCGGCGGACGGAATGGAACCCGAGAACAGTCCGGAAAGCCGGATAGGCGATTATATCGTTACGGAGTATCTGTTGAAGGCGCTGGACGCGGATCACCGGCTGGCCGCCGCCTCGCGGCCCGACCGCTTTGAGGAGGGGCTGTTCGAGCGTCTGAGCGGGCGGGCCGAGCGGGAGCACCGGCAGACCGGGAGGGCGCTCCGGCAAATGGGCTGCCGGGTCTTGGCCAGCACCGTATCCCCCGAGCGGAACGTCGAGGTGGTGTACCTGCACCGGGGTTATGAGCGGCGTTACGGCATGCTTCCGGTTATCCTGAAGGAAAAATGCGAGCGCAAGCTGACCCGGCTGCTGGAGCCGGGGCCCTCTGAAACCGGAGGCCGCCATACTCCTTGACGCCCTCCGCCCGCGGTTGTTTCGGCCCTTCATTTTTTTACCGGGACAAACGCAACTCCTTGCATTCGGCCGAGTATAACTTATACAAGACAACACCGAACTGATGGAGGGAAAGGGACAAGATGAAAGCCAAACGATTGATTGTCCTGCTCATTGCGTTTACAATGCTATTCGGGGCAAGCGCCTATGCGGAGTCCCTGTGGGGAGAATACGAGGGCTTTTCCAGAGTCAAAATGAAAGTGGACGGCACCGAGATTAAACCGACGGAGAACGAAGCGCCCGCCATTCTGATGAACGAACGGACGATGATTCCGCTGCGCCAGGCCGGAGCCGCGCTGCGCGCGCTGGTCAATTGGGACAGCGCCACCCAAACGGTCGACATCTTCAAGCCGAACGTGAACATGGTGTTTGCCCAGGACGTAAGCGCCGAGGACTTTACGCTCAAGAAGCCGTTCGCCCGCGTGGAAAAAGGCAAAACGGTCGACTTCGTCGTTTTTACCGACGCCGACAGCGTGACCGTCCCGGTGGAAGGCTTCCGTATCTCGATCGTCGCGCCGAACGGGGAGACCGTCGCCACCAGCCCGGTGGAAGTGCCGCCGAAGGAGAAGTCGTTCTGGTATTTCTGGAAGGTCAAGCAGGAATTCAGCCAGAAAGGCGACTACAAAGTGAAGTTCGCGTTCAAGTACAAAGGCGAGTTTACCGTCGTCTCCGAGAAAACAATCACTTCGTACTGAGATCGCCATAATCCGGCCCCGGCCGGACCGCCGTTCGCAAGAACGGCTTTTCTTTTGGGGAATACTTATGGTACGATACACAAGTAATGCAGACTTTTTTGGAGAAAGAAGGGATATCGTGAGCGATCATCACCACCACGATGGCTGCGAATGCGGCCACGATCACGATCACAACCATGAAGACGAAGTATTTGTCGTAACCGACGAAGAGGGCAAAGAACACGAAATGGTTATGGTATATACTTTTGAGTCCGAAGAACAGGCGTATGCGGTGCTTCTCGACCGCAACGACCCGGAAGCCGCCGGCATTATCTTCCGCATCGAAGAAGAGAATGACGAGGCTTATCTGGTGAGCATCGAGGACGACGAAGAGTGGAAGCGCGTGGAAGCCGTGTATCAGGAAATCGCGGCGCAGGACGCGGAGTAACGGCAGGAGAGAAAGGTTGTCCGAAAGCGGCGGTCCGCTTTTGGACAACCTTTTTTGTTTGCGTTCTTGCTTGCAGGGAAGGCCGCAAGGCCCCGGCAGAGCAGGGATGGAAACGCCGCATGCAAAAAGGCCGCCCGGCGAAAGCGGAGGCTTTCCCGTCGGCGGCACATTGGACATTAGTAATTGACAACCTCCGGCACCCGTTCCAGGCAGGGGATGGGACGGTTTTCCCGGATGGCTTTGTCGCCCATAAACGTAATTTCGAGCGCCCGGTAAAAGTCCTTCAGGAACGGGCGGGGGTCGAGGTTCTCCTCGATCATGCGGATCAGATGGTCAAACTGGAGATCCGTCGGCTTGGCGTCGAACGGAACGTTGAAATCCTCGCGCCGTCCGTCCGCATACTGCACCTCCACCAGGTTGCCGAGCTCGCGGCCTTCGGTGCGGGAGGATTGATAAATGATGCGGATGCGGCCCTTCGGTCCAATGAACTCCTTCAGGTTGTCGTAAGGCATCGAGTGGCCCCAGCCCGCTTCGTAATACCCGAGCGATCCGTCCGAGAGCTTGAGGGTAATCATGCCGTAGTTGTAGGAGTCGACAGGCACGTCCGGCTCCAGCCGCTGGCCGAATCCGCTGACCGACAAAACCTCCGCCCCGGTAAACCAGCGCATCACATCCACATAGTGAACGCCGCAGTCGATGATCGGCGAGACTTCCTTCAGCAGAGCCAGGTGCGAGCCCCAGGTTTCCGCCGGGTTTTTGATCTGGGACATGCGCATCACGATCGGACCGCCGATCACGCCGTTCTTGATCATGTTGCGCACGATCCGGTACGTCGTGTTGTGACGCAGAATGTGGCCGATCAAAAGCTTGGTCCTGGCGGTGGAGCCAAGCTGCACCATCTCCGCGGCTTCGCGGAGGGAGGCGGCCATCGGCTTTTCGCACAGGACGTGTTTGCCGGCGGCCAGGCAGGCCCGGGTGATCTCCAGGTGAGAAGACGGGTAAGTGGCGATGATCACGATGTCCACATCATCCCGAACGAGATATTCTTTATAATTGGTGCTCCACGAAGAAGCGAGGTACTTGGCTGCAAAAGCCTGGGCCTTGTCGGGGACCAGATCGGCCACCCCGACCAAGTTGACGCTCGGATGGGAACGCAGGCTGTTCAAGTGCGCCGCTCCCATCGAACCGCATCCGATCAGAACGACCCCGTATTTTCTCATGGCGATGGCTCACTTCCGATTCTGAGAATGACTGACTGCCGTCAGAGCGCTGCAGGGCCTATATCTGAAATTGCTGTCCCTTCACGATTCTTCCGGTTGCAGCTTAAAGTATAGGGAACAAGCATAGAAAAAGATAGTGTCATTCTAGTTGATTTTATATTCGATTTTGGCATGTTGCGGCGTTAAGGAAAAAGCGGCCTTTCGGCCGCCATTAGAAAATCGCTTGCGTTTCCTTGATGACCTTCACGTTGCGCACAGACCGGTCCTCCGGTCCCTTGACCGGCAGCCCGACTTCCACGTGATCCATGATGTAATCGATGTTCTCCTGCGAGATCACTTCGCCCGGCAGAAGAATCGGGATGCCCGGCGGGTAAACATAGATGAACTCCGCCATGATCCGGCCGGCGGATTCCGTAAACGGAATCACCTCGGTATCTCCGTAGAAGGCGTCCCGGGGCGAAAGCGAAAGCTGCGGAATTTCCGGCGTGATGACGACAAGCTCGTTTGCCGTCTTGATGTTGTAGTTCAGCTCCGACATGTGGCGCAGGGCGCCCACCAGCAGGTTGACCGTCTCCTCGGAGTCTCCGGGGGTGATCAAGCAGAGGATGTTGTACATATCGCTGAGCTCGACTTCAATCTGATAATGTTCGCGCAGCCAATTTTCCGCCTCGTAGCCGGTGATGCCGAGATGGCGGACAAGAATGTTTATTTTCATCGGGTCGTAATCGTAAGTCGCTTCCGTGCCCAGAATGTCTTCGCCGAAGCAGTAGAGGCCCGGAATCGTGTTGATCCGCTCGCGGGCGTGCTCGGCGAGCGCCACCGCCTTGTCGGCCATCTGCCGGCCGTTCACCGCCAGGTTGCGGCGGGCGGTATCGAGGGAAGCGAGCAAAAGATACGACGTCGAGGTCGTGGTCAGCATGCTGATAATGGTCTGCACCCGTTTCGGGTTGACCCGGTTGCCGCGGATGTTGAGGACGGAGCTTTGGGTCAGCGAGCCGCCCAGCTTGTGGATGCTCGTCGCCGCCAGATCCGCGCCCGCCTGCATGGCCGACATCGGGAGATCGTCGTGGAACGGGAGAAGCGCTCCGTGCGCTTCGTCCACCAGAACCGGGATGTCGTATTCATGCACGAGATCGACGATTTCCTTCAGGTTGGCGCAGACGCCGTAGTAGGTCGGATTGATGACCAGCACGGCCTTGGCGTCCGGATGCGCCTCCAGCGCTTTGCGGACGGAACGGGTGGTGATCCCGTGGTCGATGCCGAGGTTTTGGTCGCGCACCGGCGAAAGAAAGATCGGCTTGGCGCCGACGAAAATGATCGCCGACATGACCGATTTGTGCACGTTGCGCGGAACGATGATTTTATCGCCCTCGGCGCAGACCGACATGATCATGGTCATGATCGCGCCGCTTGTTCCCTGCACGGAAAAAAAGGTATGGTCGGCCAAAAAAGCCTCCGCCGCCAAAGCCTGCGCCTCTTCGATTACGCCCGTCGGCTGATGGAGATCATCCAGAGGGGCGATGTTGATGAGGTCGATGGACAAGGCGTTTTTACCGATAAATTCAGCGAATTCGGGATCCATGCCCACCCCTTTTTTGTGGCCGGGTATATGGAATTGGACGGGGTTGCTGTCCGCGTGCTTGCACAGCGCGGTAAACAGCGGGGTATGACGCTGATCCATTCGGTTCATCTCTTCCTTTCCGTGAAGCCGCCGTGCGGCCCGTTATCATTCGACAAACGTTCGACGAACGTAAAAAGTATAGCAGAACGCGCCGAGGAATCAAGAAAAAAATAACCCCCGGGCTGTGTCAGTTTTTGGACGAATTCCCCGGCAGGGCTCAGGCGAAAGGGGCGGGCCGGATGCGCGGCTCGCAAAAAAAATTTTGCGGGTTGAATAAGAACGGGGAAACGGTCAAAGATGGAAATAACAGGATGCGGCGGCGCATTGCCACGATTTACAGATTGAAGCCGCAGTCCGCTGGCCTTATGCTAGAGGAATTGCGGCAGGGGCGTTTGTCCGCGGGCGTTTTTCGCAAATAGTCGTTCATCCAAGTTGCTAAATTGGAATAATCATAATAAACTAGTAGTAAACCAAAAGTTGTCTGAACATTCCGTCAATTGCTTATCCAACAAATAGCAGTTGCCAAGAGGCCAAGTGGGAGGGGTTTGCCGTGAACAAAATTCACGAAGTCGAGTATTGCAACCTGGATTTGCGCTTTGATCGCCGGCTAATCCGCAGCTTTATCAAGAATCTGATCCAAGAAGGCTACTCCCTCTATTGGAATGAAAGCGATAAAGAATTCGTCATCTCCATTCGTTCCGGACGGAAGCTGGTGAAGCTGCAATTCCAAAGAGTCGGGGAACGGTTTAAAATTGTCGGAAACTATATTTTCCGCGACGAAAAGCTGGCGGAGCTGATGGAAAAGCTGATCAACGACACGAGAGGCCATGCCGTGGTCAAGCGCTTCAAGGACCGTCAGATTCTGATCGAAAACATCATGTTCGGCGAAATTATCCGCATGGTAGAAATCAACGGCGTCGAGCACAAAATTTTGTTCGAGCGCGAACCGGCCATTTCCGGAGAAGAAGTCACCACCGCGATGAAATCCCGCCGCATAGACGAACGGATTCCGGTTTTGCGGCTGGAGCTCGATTACGAGCTGGCTTCGCTTGCGGAAGCAATGGCGGCCGGGGACGCGGAACGGATCGAAGCCGGCAAGCGGCGTCTGGAAGAACTGCGTCAGGAAATGATCACGACCGAGATGTAAGCCTTGCGCTTCCTTTAAAACCCTCCCGCCGTCCGGGAGGGTTTTTGCCGTGCCCGGGGCCGGACGGAGGGGCGCGTTCGGAGTTGGTTTCATTCGGCGAGCTGTGCTATCATGGGGGGAGTAAATGACAGGGGGATTCTGTAGCCATGAGCGAGCATGCGAAACCTTACGCCCTGGCGGTGGATCTGGGAACGACCAGCGCAAAGGTCCTTCTTGTCGGCCGAGACGGAGGCATTGCCGCTTCCCGTTCCGTTCATTACCCGATGCATACGCCGTCTCCGGAAATCGCGGAGCAGGACCCGGACACGATCTTCCGGGCCGTGGTCGGCGGCGTCGGGGACGTAATGCGCGGGTCGGGAATTTCCGGCGGCCGGGTGCGCTGCGTTTCCTTCAGCTCGGCTATGCACAGCCTGATGGCCGTGGACCGGGAAGGGCTTCCGCTAACCCGTCTGATTACCTGGGCGGACAACCGCAGCGTCCGGTACGCCAATTGGCTGAAGGCGGAGGGGGAAGGGGCGCGTCTTTTCCGGCGGACCGGCACCCCCATTCATCCGATGTCCCCGCTGACCAAGCTGATGTGGCTGAAGGATCATGAGCCGGATGTGTTCGGGCGGGCGCACAAGTTTATCGGGATCAAGGAGTACATATTCCACCGCCTGTTCGGCCGCTATATCGTGGATTATTCCATTGCCAGCGCAACGGGGCTGTTCAACCTCGAACGCCTCGCCTGGGACGAGCTTGCCCTGGAACGCTCCGGCATCGGCGCGGACCGGCTGTCCGAAGCGGTTCCCGCTTCCTATGCCGTTCAGGGGCTGGAGCCGGCGGCTGCCGAAGCCATGGGGCTTCCGGCGGACACCCCGTTTGTCGTCGGGGCGGCGGACGGGCCGCTTGCCAACCTGGGCGCCGGGGCGATAGAGCCGGGCGTCTGGGCGCTCACGGTCGGCACGAGCGGCGCCGTTCGCGCGGTCACGGACCGGCCCTTGATCGACCCCGACGGCCGGCTGTTCTGCTATGCCCTCGCGGACGGGCTCTGGACGGTCGGCGGAGCGATCAACAACGGAGGCATCATGTTCCGCTGGACCAGGGACGTGCTCGCCAGCCTGGAGGCGGAGGAAGGGCGCAGGCGAGGCCTCGATCCGTACGACTACCTGACCGAGCTGGCGCATGAAGTGGACCCGGGCTCGGACGGCCTTATTTTTCTTCCATTTTTGCTCGGGGAGCGGGCCCCCAACTGGAACTCCAACGCGCGCGGCGTTTTCTTCGGGTTGTCCATGAACCACGGCAAAAAGCATATGATCCGCGCCGTGATGGAAGGCGTCGTTTACCGGCTGCACTCCGTCACGAAGGTGCTGACCGAGCTCGGCGGCCCGGCCCGCGAGCTGCGCGCCTCCGGCGGCTTCAGCCGGTCGGCCTTGTGGCGGCAGATGCTCGCCGACGTGATGGACAAACCCGTCGTGGCAACCGACAGCGCCGAAAGCTCCGGCATCGGGGCGGCTTACCTGGGGTTTTGGGCGATGGGCGACGTTTCGTCGCTCGCCGGCATCAAGGATTGGGTCCATACGCGGGAGCGTCATTTGAGCGATCCCGCCTGCCATCAGGTCTATAAAGAGCTGACCGGGATTTACGAGCGCGTGTACCAAAGCCTGGTCCGCGAATTCGACGCGATCGCCGATTACCAGCAGCGGGCGCTCAGTCAAAAGATCACCATATCGAAAGGATGAGACAGTCATGACAAAACAGCAGATTGGCGTAGTGGGACTGGCCGTCATGGGCAAAAACCTGGCGCTGAATATTGAAAGCAGAGGCTTTACGGTTTCGGTTTACAACCGCAGCCGCGAGAAAACCGACGAGCTTCTGGCCGAAGCGCCGGGCAAAAACCTGACGGGTACATACAGCGTGGAAGAATTCGTGGCGTCGCTGGAAACGCCTCGCAAAATATTGCTGATGGTCAAAGCGGGAGCGGCGACGGACGGCACGATCGAGCAGCTGCTTCCGCATCTGGAAAAAGGCGATATCCTGATCGACGGCGGCAACTCCTATTTTCCGGACACCCAGCGCCGCAACAAGGAGCTGGAAGCGCGGGGAATCCGCTTTATCGGAACCGGCGTTTCCGGCGGAGAAGAAGGCGCACTGAAGGGCCCGTCCATCATGCCGGGCGGCCAAAAGGACGCCTACGAGCTCGTCGAGCCGATCCTGACGGCGATTTCCGCCAAAGTGGGCGGCGACCCGTGCTGCACCTACATCGGACCGGACGGAGCCGGGCATTATGTCAAAATGGTCCATAACGGCATCGAATACGGCGACATGCAGCTGATTTCCGAAGCGTATCACCTGCTGAAGGACGTGCTGGGCGTCAGCGCGGAAGAGCTGCACGAGATTTTCAGCGAATGGAACAAAGGCGAGCTGGACAGCTACCTGATCGAAATCACGGCGGACATTTTCAGCCGCAAGGACCCGGAAACCGGCAAGCCGATGGTCGACGTCATTCTGGACACGGCCGGCCAGAAGGGCACCGGCAAATGGACGAGCCAAAGCTCGCTTGACCTTGGCGTTCCGCTGTCGATCATTACCGAGTCCGTATTTGCGCGGTTCATCTCCGCCATGAAAGCGGAGCGGGTGGCCGCGAGCAAGGTGCTGGAAGGACCGGCCAAGACGGAATTCCAGGGCGACCGGAAGGAATTTATCGAAGCGGTGCGCAAAGCGCTGTTCGCCAGCAAAATCTGCTCCTACGCACAAGGCTTTGCCCAAATGCGCGAAGCTTCCGAGGAGTATGGCTGGGACCTGCGCTACGGCGACATCGCGATGATTTTCCGCGGCGGCTGCATCATCCGCGCACAGTTCCTGCAAAACATCAAGGACGCGTACGACCGCGACGCCGCCCTGAAAAATCTGCTGCTTGATCCTTACTTCAAATCCATCGTGCAGAACTATCAGGAGGCGTGGCGCTACGTCGTCTCCATCGCCGTTACCCGCGGCGTTCCGGTTCCGGCTTTCGCCTCGGCGCTGTCCTACTATGACAGCTACCGGACGGAGCGGCTTCCTGCCAACCTGCTGCAGGCGCAGCGCGACTACTTCGGCGCGCATACCTTCGAGCGTGTGGACAAGGAAGGCGTCTTCCATCACAACTGGCTGGAAGGCCTGGAGTAAGTCTCCCGAGCGGACGCGGCCGGGCAGCCCTCGCAAGAGAGCGGCCTGCGGCCGCGTCTTTTTTTGCAGCCGGACCCGGGGACAAAAAAAGATTGCCGTCATCCGGCGCTGTGGTATGATAATGCTTAAACGCACGGATGCGGCGAGGTGAAGCATGGGCAGGGACAATGTAATTTTGATCGGGTTTATGGGGACGGGCAAATCCACGGTAGGCCGGCTGCTCGCGGAGCGTTTGGGCTGGCGGTTTGTCGATCTGGATGTGGCGGTTGAGGAGGACGCAGGAAAATCGATCGCGCAGATGTTTGCGGAGGAGGGGCAGCCGTTTTTTCGCCGGGCGGAAAAACGCGTCCTGCAAAACGTGCTGAGCGGTTCGCGGCAGGTGGTTTCTACGGGGGGCGGCTGCGTGCTCGATCCCGAGAACCGGGCCGTCATGCTGGAGCGCGGGCATGTGGTCGAGCTGCAGGCTTCCTTTCAAACGATCGTGGAGCGGGTGGCCCGGGATACCGGCCGCCCGCTCCTCAAAGGCGATGTGCGGGAGCGGGTCTCCGTTCTGATGGAGGAACGGAAGGATGCCTACCGGTTCGCGCACAGCCGGCTGCACACGGACCGGCTCGCGCCGGCCGAGGCGGCGGAGCGAATCTTCCGGGAATTTCAACAAGCATGCCAGAAGGAGGACGATCAGCGGTTATGAAAGCACATGTGAAACCGGCTCGCCGGTTGTCCGGGGAAATCCAGGCGCTTTCCTCGAAGAACTATACCACCCGCTACCTGCTCGTCGGGGCGTTGGCGGAGGGGACAAGCACCATCTGGTACCCGGCCCATAGCGAAGACAGCGACGCGATGCGCCGCTGCATCCGCGAGCTCGGGGCCGTGGTGGAAGAAGACGAAGAGAAGCTGACCATCCGCGGCTTCGGCTCCCGGCCCTCTCCGGTCCGCGAGCTGAACGTCGGAAACGCCGGCGCGGTGCTGCGCTTTTTGATGGCGGTCGCCGCTCTCGGGGAGGAGATAACGTTTGTCAATACGTATCCCGAATCGCTCGGGAAGCGGCCGCATGACGACCTGATCGACGCCTTGCGGCAGCTGGGCGTCCAGGTGGACGACAACGGCGGCAAGCTGCCGATCACGATTCGCGGGGGCCGTCCGCGCGGGGGCCGGATTGCGGTTTCGGGCAGCGTCAGCTCGCAGTATTTAAGCGCGCTGCTGTTTTTGACGCCGCTGCTGGAAGAGGACAGCGAAATTGAAGTGCTGCACGACCTCAAGTCGAAGATCGTGGTGGGCCAGACGCTGGAGGTGCTGGAGCAGGCGGGCATCCGCATCGAAGCTGCTCCCGACCTGATGCATTTCCGCGTTCCGGGCCGGCAACACTATAAGGCGCAAAGCTACTCGGTGCAGGGGGATTACCCGGGCTCCGCTGCGGTTCTGGCCGCGGCGGCCGTGACGGAGTCGGACGTGCGGGTGCACCGGCTCGCGGAAAAAAGCAAGCAGGGCGAACGCGAGGTGGTTGATGTGCTCCGCGCCATGCAGGTGCCGCTGACGCACGAAAACGGCACGGTGCACGTGCAGGGGACGGGACGCCTCGCAGCCGGCGAGTTTGACGGCGACGGTTTTACCGACGGCGTGCTTGCCATGGTGGCGGCCGCCTCGTTCGCGGAAGGAACTTCCCGCTTCTACAACGTGGAAAATCTGCGTTACAAAGAGTGCGACCGGATCAGCGATTATGTGCGCGAGCTGCGCAAAGCAGGCGTAAACGCGGAGGAGCGGCAGAGCGAAATTATCGTGCACGGCTCGCCGGAAGGTGTGGAGGGCGGCGTGGAGATCGACGCTCATTACGACCACCGCGTGATCATGGCGCTTTCCATTGTTGCCCTTCGCTCGCGCAAGGGACTGACCATCCGCGATGCCCAGCATGTCGCAAAATCGTACCCCGGCTTTTTCGACCATCTGCGGGCGCTGGGGGCGGAGATCGTTTTTGAGGATTGATGACCGCACTTAATGGGAGTAAGGCAGCGGAATCTACTATAGGCTTTAGAAGAAAGGGGAGCGGAGAAGATGCCATTTGAAAATCCCTCGCGCGAACGGATCAAGGAAATTTTGGAGCAGGCGGGGAACATCGCCGTTGTCGGCTTGTCCGACAGCACCGACCGCACGTCTCATATGGTGGCGTCGGCCATGCAGGACCGGGGATACCGGATCATCCCGGTTAACCCGAACGCCGCGAGCATTCTGGGGGAAACCTGTTACCCCTCGCTGACGGACGTGCCGGAACCCGTGGATATTGTCAATGTGTTCCGCCGCAGCGACCAGGTGCTGCCCATTGCGGAACAGGCGGTTCAAATCAAGGCCAAGGTGTTCTGGCTTCAGCAGGGTGTCATCAATGAAGAAGCGGCCCGGCTTTGCCTCGACAACGGAATCGAGGTCATCATGGACCGCTGCATCAAAGTCGAAGACGCGATAACCCGGCCCA
The DNA here is from genome assembly GCF_059735245.1 of Gorillibacterium sp. sgz306347. NCBI lineage: Bacteria > Bacillati > Bacillota > Bacilli > Caryophanales > Paenibacillaceae > Gorillibacterium > Gorillibacterium sp. sgz306347. The sequence goes on along the minus strand of NZ_JCAPET010000019.1, from coordinate 76,205 downwards.
GCCGGTAAACTTCAGGAACCGCGCGGCATTTCCCTTGCGCTGCGGCAAACGGACCGGCCCCGGCGGCAGGTCCGTTTGGTTTATCTTCCATCTATAAAAGAGTCGGCGGGAACCCAAAATAAAAAAGGCTTCATGCGGGCAGCGAAGCCGCCTGAAGACTAACCGCCGAGGAGGATGAAACTTTCCATGAACAATTCCCAACAGTACCACAACAGCAATTACAAGGGAAACCAGCAAGGGCACGACGCCTACCTGCGTTCTGATTCGACCAATCCTTCTTCTTATGCCGCTTCTTCCCAGCAAGCCTTTAAACCGACCGGCCAAGTGCAATCCTTCTACAAAGGCCGCAATCAAACCGTGACCAGCAGCACCAGCTTTGCCGGCACGGGCGCTCTGGGGGCGGGCAGCTCGTTCAGCAGCAGCCTGACGAGCGCGGGCTCGCTCGGCCTGACGAGCGGCCTGTCCTCCAGCTCGTTTGGCGCAGGCGCTACGAGCCAAGGAACGGGTTATTCCGCTTCGACCGCCTCTTACCACACGGCCGGCTATAAAGGCGACCAGCCGGGCCATGACCAGTACCTGCGTTCGGATGATCAAAACTCCGGCCAGTTCGCGGCCAGCACGCAATCGTTCCACACGGCGGGTTACAAAGGCAATCAGGAGGGCCATGACCAGTACCTGCGTTCGGATGACCAGAACTCGGGCCAATACGCAGCCAGCACGGAATCGTTCCATACGGCAAGCTACAAAGGCAATCAGCCGGGCCACGATTCGTACCTGCGTTCCGATTCGGCGAATCCGGCCCAAACGCAGGGGTAACCGGTTTTTCCCGGCTGAAAGGCAGCGGTTCGACTACAGGGAGGTGCGATCGGATGCAGCAGGTACAAGAAGCGCCGAATGCCCAAAACCAGCAAGCCAACACGACCAGCGACCGCAGCAAGATCGGCGACAAGGAGCTGAACTACCTCAAGGATTTTATGTCCTGGGAGCTCCTTGCCATGAAAAAATGCCACGAAGCGGCCTCCGGCGTTATGGACGAGCAAATCGCCGGCGTGATCCGGGAAGCGGGACGGCACCATCAGGACCATTACAACGCCATCCTTCAGCACTTAAAGTAAGGAGGTCATCCCATGGAACTGGCAATGCCCAAACCGGCCGGCGAGCCCAAAACCAAGGGCCCCGAAATGAACGACCGGGACCGGATCAACGATTGCTTGAACACGGTGAAGTATTTGACCCAGGGGTACAATACGGGCCTGAACGAAATGCAGAACCCGGCGCTGCATAAGACTGTCGGTGCGATCCTGACCGACTTGCACGAAATGCAGTACGGCTTGTTCAACACCATGTTCAACAACGGCTGGTACAAAATCAAGGTTGCCGAGCAGCAGGAGCTGCAAAAAGCGTACGATCAATTTGACAAGTACCACACCCAGTTTCCGACGTTCTGACCCGTACCCGGGGAAAAACGCGGCAGGGGCTGTCCCGCTTTCGGGGCAGTCCCTTTTTGCCGCGGCGGGGCTGCCTTTACAAACCGGGACGCAACCGTTACCATACAAGAGCAGGTGTCTAACCTTGAAAAAAACGCATCAGGAAAAGGAGGCTTCCGAATGGAACTGACGGGTAAAAAAGTGCTGGCCTTTTGCGATCATGATTTTGAGGATCTCGAGATGTGGTATCCGGTGCTGCGTCTGCGCGAAGCAGGCGCCGAGGTCGTGATCGCCGGTCCGGAGGCCGGACAATCCTATAAAGGCAAATACGGCGTTCCGCTTACGGCCGACATCGGCTACGCGCAGGCGGAATCCGCTTCTTATGACGGGCTTTACGTTCCCGGCGGCTGGGCACCCGACAAGATGCGCCGCGATGCGGACGTGCTTCGGCTGACACGCGAATTTCACGAGGCGGGCAAGCCGATCGGACAAATCTGCCACGCCGGCTGGGTCTTGATATCCGCCAAAATCGTGGACGGGTATACGATGACCTCCACGCCCGGCATCCGGGATGATTTGGAGAACGCCGGCGCCCGCTGGATCGACGAGGAAGTCGTGGTCGACCGGAACATCGTATCCGGCAGGCGGCCGCCCGACCTCCCTGCGTTTATGCGCGAGCTGATTCGTCTTATGCGGGGGTAACCGCACAAAAGGAGAATGACCATGAATTGGATGGGGAACCTGCAGCAGCTTGGCCGATCGCTGATGCTGCCCATCATGATGCTGCCCGTCGCCGCCATATTGATCCGGCTCGGCACGCTGCCCTGGGATCAGGCGGGACTCGGACAAGTCGGCGATATTCTGTATTTTGCCGGACAATCCGTTTTTACTTATCTCCCCTTTATCTTTGCTGTAGGCGTTACGCTCGGTTTGGCGGAGAATTCGGGAATCGCCGGCATGACCTCGCTGTTCAGCTATTATCTGTTCACCCAGGTGACCGAACGGTTTGTCGGTCCCGAGTTTCAATTCGGCATCACCGGCGGCATTCTGATCGCCATCCTGACCGCATTAACCTATCACCGGCTGAAGAACGTGAAGCTTCCCGAATACATTCAGTTTTTCGGCGGCGTCCGTCTGGTGCCGCTGGCGATGGGCCTCGTGACGCTTTTGGCGTCGCTTGCGGCGGTTTGGATCGGTCCGTACATCCGGGACGCGTTTATCGCCTTCGGCCAGACGCTGCTCGGCCTCGGGGACTTCGGCGCTTTTCTGTACGGCGTCGCCCACCGGCTGCTTGTGCCTTCCGGTCTCCATCATATTCTCAACAACGTATACTGGTTTCAGCTCGGCTCCTTTCAACGGCCCGACGGAAGCTATGTCTTTGGCGATCTGCCGCGCTTTTTTGCCGGAGATCCGACCGCGGGCGAGTTCATGGCGGGCTTGTACCCGATCATGATGTTTGCGCTGCCCGCGATTGCGTTTGCCATCATTCACGAAGCGCGTGAGGACCTGAAGCCGAAGGTGCGGAAAACCTTTTTGATGGCGGCGCTGGCCTGCTTCCTGACCGGGGTGTCGGAGCCGATTGAATTTGCCTTTTTGTTCGTGTCGCCGGCCCTTTTCTTCATTCACGCGATTCTTTCGGGAATCGCCATGTGGATCACAAGCGCGCTGGAAATCCGCCACGGGTTTTCGTATTCCGCCGGCTTTATCGATTTTCTGATTAACGGGCACTTGTCAACGCGAGGCTGGGCCCTGATTCCCATCGGGCTCCTTTACGGCTTTGTCTATTACCGGCTGTTTTGCTGGGCGATCCGGCGGTTTCGCATTCCGACGCCCGGCCGCGAGGAAGGCTCCCAGCTGGAGGAGTGGGCGGGGGATATCCCTTACCGCTCGCCGCTCATTCTGGAAGCGCTCGGCGGCAAAAACAATTTGAAAACCATCGAAGCTTGTGTCACGCGTCTGCGTCTCACCCTGGACAACGACAAGCTGCTGGATATCACGGCGCTCCGCAATTTGGGCGCGGCCGGAGTCATCCGGCTCGGGGGAGGAAACGTGCAGGTCGTGTTCGGCACCTATTCGGACATGATCAAGGAAGAAATCGTCAAGCTGACCCGCAAGGAAGTGAAGCAGGTGGCCTTTCACTCGCCCGTACAGGGCCGCATGATTCCGCTGGAGGAGGTGCCGGACCCGGTCTTCTCCCAGGGGCTTGTCGGCAAAGGGGTCGCGTTTATTCCCGACCGGGGCGAAGTGGTGTCGCCCGTCGCGGGGAAAGTCGTGCACGTCCATCCTTCGCAGCACGCCATCGGCCTGGCCACCAAAGAAGGGCTGGAGGTGCTGATCCACATCGGCATCGACACCTCCCGGCTGGAAAATTGCTTTACCGCACTTGTGAAACAGGGCGACGAAGTAATGCCGGGACAGCTCATCGCGCGCTTTCATTACGAAAAAGTGCGGAAATGGGGCAAGTCGCTTGCCACTCCGCTTGTCGTCACCAATTCGGAAACGGTAAAGGCCTGGAGCTTCGCTCCTTTCAAGGCCGTCAAAAAGGGTCAGGCTTCGGTCTTTTCGGTTACGCTGAAAGACGATGTCGCACTACCGGGAGGGAAACAACAACATGCATAAAGGAATCGGAGCATCCCCGGGCATCGCCATCGGCAGAGCGTATGTGTTGTCCGCCGCGGAAAGGGACATTCCCGACGAGCCGCAGCAAAACCTTGATTTGGCGCATGAGCTGGAAAAGCTGAATGCGAGCATCCGGCAGTCCAGACTGGAGCTGGAGGCGATCCGCCAGGAAATCCGCGACCTGATCGGGGAGGAGGAATCGCATATCTTCAACGCCCACCTGGTCATGCTGGAAGACCCGATTCTTCTGAACGAAGTGCGCAGCATCATGCAGCTGCAGAACAAGGGAGCCGATCTCGCCGTCAAGGAAGCGGTGGAGAAGTTCGCCAACATGTTCGAGCTGCTGGACGATGAATATATGAAGGAACGGGCGGAGGATATCAAGGATGTGGGCAGCCGGCTGCTCAAGCACCTGCTGGGCGAGCAGGAGAAGGAGCTCGCGCCGATGGAGACCCCCTATATTCTGGTGGCCAAGGAGGTCACCCCGTCGGATTTCGTCAACCTGAACAGCGGCGAGATCCTGGGCGTGGCAACGCTGGCCGGCGGCCGGACCTCGCATACGGCGATTATGGCGCGGGCCTTCGGCATCCCGATGGTCACGGGGCTGGAGGGCAGGCTGGACCGGCCGGTCCAATCGGGGGATATCCTCATTGTCGACGGCGACGCCGGGGAAGTGCTGGTGAACCCGCCGGTATCGGTCATTGAGGAATATGAAGCCCGGAAGGCACGCTTGGCCGAGGAACGCCTCTCGCTGCAGGGGATCGCTTCCTGCCCGCCGGTAACCCAAGATGGCCAAAGGCTCGAAATTCGGGCCAATATCAGCTCGCTTAAGGAATTGGAGCGCGCGGTGGAAGAAGGAGTTCCCGGCGTCGGCTTGTTCCGCACGGAATTTATCTTTATGGACCGCACCTCCGTTCCAAGCGAAGAGGAGCAATACCAGATTTACCGGCACGCCGTTGAACGACTGAAGGGCAATCCGCTTGTTTTGCGGGCGCTGGACATCGGGGGGGACAAGGCGATCAGCTACATCGCTCTCCCGGAGGAGGAAAATCCCGCCCTCGGTCTGCGGGCCGTACGGATTTTGCTCACGCGCCAGGACCTGTTCCGCGCGCAGCTCCGGGCGATTTTGCGGGCAAGCGCGCACGGGCCGCTGAAGCTTTTGCTGCCGATGGTCAGTTCTTTGGAAGAGCTGCGCGCGGCAAAGGCCATTCTCGCCGATGTGAAGCGGGAGCTGCGGGAGGAGGGCATTGCGTTTTCCGAAGAAATCCCGGTCGGCATCATGATTGAAGTTCCGGCCTCGGCGCTGCTCGCCGATCTGCTGGCGCGGGAATGCGACTTTTTCAGCATTGGCACAAACGACCTCGTGCAGTATATTCTCGCCGTGGACCGGATGAACGAATCCGTGGAGCATCTCTATGAGCCGTTTCACCCCGCGGTGCTTCGTCTGATCCGGCATGCGGCGGTTTCCGCGAAGACGGCCGGCATTCCCGTGAGCGTCTGCGGCGAGATGGCGGGCGACCCGCTGGCTCTTCCGGTTTGGCTAGGGCTTGGCATCCAGGAGATCAGCATGTCGGTGCAATCGTTTCTTCCGGTTAAGCGGGCGCTCCTGGACGCAAATGCCCGGAGCTGTGCGGCCTGCTTTGAGAACGCGCTGGCCTGCAAAACCTCGGGCGAAATCCGGCTGCTCCTGGCGGCGGAAACAACCAAACCCGGCCGCACGATGTGCGAGGCACAAGAGGAGGCGGACGCCGATGCGTGACCGTTTTTCGGCCGAACCGCCGAAGCCGGATTTTCCCCCGGCCCGCAAATCTCTCCTCCTGGAAAGGACGCTCCGTTATCTCCCCTGCGTCGTGGTGATGGGCTTGATCTTCTTTTTCTCATCGCGAACGGGTGACGATCTGGGCTCCCTGCTTCCTTTCTTCCACAAGCTTTTTCCGGGGATGGAGGGGTTCGACTGGGGCCACTTTGTCGCTTACTTTGTTCTGGCCCTCACGTTTCTCTGGGCGGTGTCGGACGGCTCCTTCTCCTGGAAGCATAGGGCCGCCGCAGTGCTGCTCAGCATTCTGTACGGCCTGACGGATGAGTTTCATCAGCGGTATGTGCCGGGGCGGACCTCGGACTGGATGGACCTCCGCAATGACGGAATCGGGGCTCTGCTTGCCATGCTGACCGCCTCGCTGCCGGTTATCGGACCCGCCCTGCAAAGGCTGCGTCATTCCATCAAATTCCGCAAGTAGGCGGAAGGATTTTTACCGAACCGGGTCGAAGTAATAGAGACGAAGAAAGAGTGCCCGCCGTTTCCATCCGGATGCGGCAGGGCGGCGCTTCGGAACTATGGGTTCGAAATCGGGAGTGGTGCAATTGAACAAAACATGCGTTTGCGGACATGAAATGGAGATCAAGATCCGGACGGTCATTTATCGGAAATCGGTTGAAATTGAAAACGTTCCGGTGTTGATCTGCGAGTCTTGCAGCCACAGCGAGGTGTTTCCGCCGGTCAAATCTTCGCTTGTCGGCCTGCTGGGCATTCTCGGGAACAATCCGGGCCATTCGCAGCTGGAGTTTGACGAATGGAACGAGGTTGCCCGCATCGTGAAACAGCTGACGGATCTGGGAGCCGGCCTGGAGCAGTTTTCCAAGCTGGCGGATGAACGCATCAACGAACTGCTGGATATGCTGCTGCTGGCCCGGTCGCTAGAGAACGACAAATGGGCGGAAGATGTGCAGGCCCGGCTTGCCCAGCTTTCCGACCGCAGTCAATTTGCCTTGTCCCGTACAAAATAATCCGCTTTTCGCCGGCCACTGGGAAGTGGCTTATTTTTTTGGGTTGACAAAAAGAAAGCGTTATCGTTGCAGAAAGCCCTTTTTTGTCGTATCATATCTATATTATGGGTTGAGAATATAGATAAAGAATATAAAACATAAATGGAGCGAATAAACGTGACCGTAACGATCTATGACGTTGCCCGTGAGGCAAGTGTATCCATGGCCACGGTTTCCCGCGTGGTCAACAACAACCCCAATGTAAAGCCGCAAACGCGTAAAAAGGTGTTTGAAGCCATCGAACGGTTGGGGTACCGGCCGAACGCGGTTGCCCGTGGACTCGCCAGCAAGAAGACGACAACCGTAGGGGTCGTCATTCCCGATATCGCCAACACGCTGTTTGCTGACGTGGCCCGGGGCATCGAGGATATTGCCAACATGTACCACTACAACATTATCCTTTGCAACGCCGATAAGAAGAAAGAAAAAGAAGTCCGTGTTATCAATACGCTGCTTGAGAAACAAGTTGACGGGCTGCTTTTTATGGGCGGTACGGTTACGGACGAGCACCGGGAAGCCTTTAACACGTCCAATGTGCCGATCGTGCTCTGCGCGACGACCGACGACCAGCACGTGCTGCCGGAAGTGGACATCAATCACGAGAGCGCCGCTTACGACGCCGTGAAGGTGCTCATCGAAGCCGGGCACCGCAAGATCGCGATGATCAGCGGAACGCTGCAGGATCCCGCATTGGGCTATGCCCGTTACCAAGGGTACAAGAGAGCATTGGAAGAAGCGGGCATTCCGCTGAACGAGGATTATGTGCGGGCGGGCAACTACCGCTATGAATCCGGTATCGAAGCGATGGGGTATTTCCTCTCGCTGGCGGATGCGCCGACGGCCATATTCGCCGCAACGGATGAGATGGCGATCGGAGCGATCCACCGGATTCAGGACGAGGGCCATTCCGTGCCGAACGACTTCTCCGTGGTCAGCGTCGACAACAGCCGGATGGCGTCCATGGTGCGTCCCACCTTGTCCACTACCGCGCAGCCGATGTACGACATTGGAGCCGTCTCCATGCGGTTGTTGACCAAATTGATGAACAAAGAAAATGTGGAGCAGACGAAATTCATTCTGCCGCATGAATTTATATCGCGCAAATCGGTGGCTCAGTTAACCTGAGCCCTTTTTTCTGGGAGGATTGAATAATTGGTTCCGCAAAAGCTGGCTCTCATCGGAGCGATGGATGAAGAAATCGCTTTTTTCCTGCAGGATATGAAGGACGTCCGGGAAGAAGAACGGGCGGGGGTTCGTTTCTATGAGGGCAGGGTGGAAGGCCGCGATGCCGTGGTATGCAAGTCGGGGGTCGGAAAAGTGAATGCGGCCGTGTGCACGCAGATTCTGATCGACCGCTTCCGCACCGATGCCGTGCTGTTCACCGGCGTGGCCGGTGCGCTGGACCCGTCGCTGGAGGTCGGCGACATCGTGATTTCGGAGGACAGCCTTCAACACGACGTGGACGTGTCGGCGCTTGGCTACGGGAAAGGCGTGATCCCCTATCAGCCGGTGTCCGTTTACAAAGCCGATCCGGTATTGGCCGGCCTGGCTCTTCAGGCGGGGCAGGCGCTCTCGGGCGTGAAGGTGGTGCGCGGCCGGGTACTATCCGGCGACCAGTTCATCGCCAGCCGGGATAAGGTAGCCGAGCTGCGTACGGCGTTCCGGGGGGCATGCGCCGAAATGGAAGGGGCGGCGGTCGCGCAAGTGTGCGTCATGCATGGGGTTCCCTATGTCGTGATCCGCTCCATGTCGGACAAAGCGGACGGCTCCGCGCCGGAAAGCTTTGCCGAATTTACCCGGAAAGCTTCCGAAAATTCGTACCGCATCGTTATGGAAACGGTTCGTCTGCTTGGCTAGCAAAAGCTTTGAAGCAAGTCTCCGGTGTCAAGCCGGAACTTGGCGTGCGTATGCATTGCCTTAGGCGTCTTTCCGGAAATCCAGGAAGGGCGCTTTTTTTGTGGAGAAGAGGAGACGGGAGCAGCATTAATCCGGCAAACAAAGAAACACCCGGCCGACGGCAGAGCACCGTTGGCCGGGTGTTTGTGGTTTTAGTTGGCAATGGTGAAGATCGCCGAAGGGGCGGATTCGCCCGCGCCGTTGACGGCGGTGACATAGAAGCTGCCGCCTTCCATGCCGGTGACATACAGCAGTTTGTTTTGACGCGTCTCTGCCTTTAATTCAAACGGGCCTTCCGGGGTGGCGGAGAAGTAAACGCGATACCCCGTCACGCCTTCGCCGTCGGGATTGCGCTCCCAATCCAGATGCACGCCCGACGGCTTGACATCGCCGGTCAGTCCGGCAGGCGCCGTAGGAGGTCCTGCCGCCGGGTCGGCGGAAGGGCTGCCTTCGGGCGATTCGCCAGGCGAAGGCGTCGTTCCCGGCGCTTCGCTTCCGGGCGATTCCCCGTCCGTCGACGGCGACGGGGAAGGCGAACCGGCGTCCGGTCCGCCGGGGAGCACCTGGCCCCCCGGTAAAATCGGCTGGCTCGGAGCGGACTCGCGGCCCGCCACGTCCACCGCCGTCACGTAATAGGCGGCCAGCGTGCCGGGAGCCGGCGCGTTAAAGACTTTGGACGCGTCCGCCAGAACGACGGCGCCGTCCACCCGCCGGAAGCTGGTCAGGTCGGCGGAAGCGTACAGCCGGTACCCGACCACATCCGCGTCCGGACTTGGCGTAAAGCCGATCTTGGCTTTGTCCGGCCCGCCGGTCATAACCAGGTTCGTCGGCGGCGTCGGGTCTTTCCCGTCGTCGGTCCGCGGATCCGGCTCCGTGGGCACGTCCTTGTCCGCGTCGAGCGGTACGTACCGGTCCAGCGACTTGCGCTGGCTTGCCGGGGCTTTGGCCATCAGCTCGGAAATCTTCTTGAGCAGCTCGCCGATGGACTGCTTGCGCAGAATGCCCAGCTTTTCCGACAGGAATTCCTCCGGTGTTTCCGGCTTTGCGATGTAGTTGACGCCTTTGTAGGTGATGGTTTTGATCGGAACCAGCACGTCGTCCACCTGATCGGGCAAATACTTCTCGTTGAACAAATCGGTGGTCAGCTTGCCCGCTTTCCGGACTTCCTCGCTTGGCAGCAGACCGGAAAGACTCGACACGGTCATCCGGACAATCCCGTCCGGCCGCTTGAATTCCGCGGTTTTGAAATACTGCGGCTTTTTGTCCATGGCGGTATCCATGACAAGCGCCCAGATGCTTTTTGCACGGTTTTTGGCCGCTTTGGTTTCCAGCTTGTATTGCATGTCGTCATACCCGACCCATACGCCAACGGTGATGTCCGGCGTATACCCTACAAACCACGCGTCCGCATCGTCCTGGGTGGAGCCGGTTTTGCCGGAAATCGCCACCTGTCCGTAATGCTGGAACTCGCTTTTGAGCGAGGTGCCGGTGCCTTCCGTAATAACGGTGCGGAGCATATCGGTCATCAGAAAAGCCGTTTGCTCGCTGTACACCCGTTTCGGCTTCGTGGGCTGCTCGTAGACCACCTTGCCTTCGGCGTCGGTGATCTTGCTGATCATGTGGGCGTCGACAAACGTGCCGCCGTTGGGAATCGAAGCATACGCGTTCGTCAGCTCCTCGACGGTTACCCCGTAATCCAGACCGCCGATAACGCCGGTCTGGGCGTTGTAGTCGTTCTCGGTGATCGTGGTGATGCCGAGGTCCTTGGCGTAGCGCCACGCTTCCTCAATCCCCACGTCCTCGGTAAACAGCTTGATGGCCGGGATGTTGTAGGACTGGTTCAGCGCGGTCCGGGCCGTGATAAGACCGTGGAACTTGTGATCCCAGTTCTCGGGGATATGGAAGCCTTTCTGATAATCCTTCAGAATAATGGGGACATCGTCGATCACGCCGGCGGGCTGAATCAAGCCTTTGTCCAGCGCCGGAATGAAAGCGGCGATCGGCTTCATGGTCGAGCCCGGCTGGCGGGTGGCTTGCATCGCATGATTGTACTGTTCCTTGTCGAAGCCCCGGCCTTCGATCATGCCGAGGATGGCGCCTGTTTTGTTGTCCAGCATTACGGCGCCGACCTGCTCGATGCCTTTGACCTCGTCGTTCGGAGAGAAGTTCTCCGGGTTTTTGGAAATGGCCTGCATTGAATCGTAAATGGTCTTGTCGATGGTCGTGTAGACCTGATACCCGCCGGTCAGCAGATCCTGCTCGGCTTGCTTCAGCGCTTCCTTGTACAGATCGGGTTCCTTTTCGCGGTCGATTTCCGGGTTGTTGACCGACACCAAGAGCTCGGTCGCTTCCTTCTCGGCTTCGATCATCAGGAACGGATAAGTGTTGTACGCTTTGGCTTTCGTTTTTGCGAGCGATTTGCGGATGTCGAACGCCATGGCCTCGTCGTATTCCTGCTGCGTGATGAAGTTCTCCTTGAGCATGTTCCCCAGCACCATATGCTGCCGCGCGATCGCTTTCGTAATATTCTTTTCGTTCGGCACGCCCTTGCTCGTGTAGTTCGAGAAGTTGCTGGGCTGTTGGGGAATGCCGGCCAGGTAGGCGAATTGGGCCGTGTTGAGCTTGCTCAGATCGTCGACGTTGAATATTCCTTTGGCCGCCGCTTTAATTCCGTACAGGTTGTAGCCGCTTGAGCCGTTCCCGTAAGGAACCTTGTTCAGATAAGCGGTCAGGATTTCGTCTTTGGAAATATGGCGCTCCAGACGGATGGAAAGGAAAATTTCCTTGATTTTGCGTGTAATGTCGCGGTCAAAATTCAGAAACACCCGGCGCGCGACCTGCTGGGTGATCGTACTGCCGCCTGTCTGGACGTCTTCGTTCAGCACCTGCTGCTTGACGGCGCGGAGCGTCCCGGAAACGTCGATGCCGGGGTGCTCGTAAAAGTCTTTGTCTTCGATGGCCAGAACGGCGTCCCGCATTTTCTTGGGGATTTCGCTGAACGTGGCCAACCGTCGGTCTTCGTCTGTTCGCAGCTGCCCGATGACGGAGCTGTCGCGGAAGTAGACGAAGCCGGTTATGGCATCCTCCTGCATTTTTTTCACGATAGTCTCATGGCTGCGCACCGGTTCATCCTTCAACACCGCCGATACGTATCCGTATACGGCTCCGAATGCCACGAATCCCCCGATCAGGAAAAGGGCGAACGTCCATTTGAAGGTTTCCCACGCTCCCCGGCCCAGCTTGCGAAGCCAGGATTTTTTGGGGGGCGGTGCGGCGGCGCCGCTAGTGTTGTTACTCATGCAATACCTCCTTAACTCCAGGTCCATTATAGCACAATTGCCCATTTAGCAGGATAGGGTTTGACGGGGCGGGACAGATTATGATATAAAAAAACAAAACCATATCGAAAAAACGCGTTGATGGACCGGACATCCGTCCGATCAGTAGGTCGCTTGAAGCAGTGCCAGAGAGCCGGTGGGGGGTGCGAACCGGCGCGGACAAGCGTTCCGAATTACCGTCCGGAGCAGCGGCGGCGAACGGTTCCCCGGAGTGTGCTCCGAAACCCAGTAGCGGCCGGCCGGGGCAATCCCGTTAAACCTTGAAGAGTGAAAACGGACATCGTCCGTTTTAATTAGGGTGGTACCGCGAGCAGAGCCTTCTCGTCCCTTTGGGAGGAAGGCTCTTTTTATTTTCCAAGATAAAGAAAGGCGGTCGATGGCAAGTGAATATTTTGCAGGATCTGGAGTCGCGCGGACTGGTGTACCAAATGACAAACCGGGAGGAGCTGGAGAAAAAGCTGGAGGAAGGCGCGGTCACGCTCTACTGCGGGTTTGATCCGACCGCGGACAGCCTTCATATCGGGCATTTGCTGCCCATCCTGACCCTCCGCCGGTTCCAGCTGGCAGGGCACAATCCGATCGCGCTGGTCGGCGGGGGCACCGGAATGATCGGCGACCCGAGCGGCCGCTCGACGGAACGCTCGCTGAATACGGCGGACGTGGTGCAGGAATGGACCGGCCGGCTGAAGGGCCAGCTTTCCCGTTTCCTCGATTTCTCCGGGGAGCGCGCCAACCCGGCCCGGTTAGTCAGCAACTACGATTGGCTCGGGTCGCTGACGGTGATCGATTTTCTGCGCGACGTCGGCAAAAACTTTACCGTCAACTACATGCTGGCCAAGGATTCGGTCGATTCCCGGATTCAAAACGGCATTTCGTTTACGGAATTCAGCTACATGATTTTGCAGGCTTACGATTTCCTGCAGTTGAATGAAACGCACGGCTGCAGCCTGCAGATCGGCGGAAGCGACCAATGGGGCAACATTACCGCTGGGCTTGAGCTGATCGGACGGACAAACGGCAACCGGGGCTACGGCATGACGCTGCCGCTCATTACCAAAAGCGACGGAACCAAGTTCGGCAAAACGGCCGGCGGCGCGGTGTGGCTCGATGCGGACAAAACCTCCCCGTACCAGTTCTACCAGTTCTGGATCAACACCGACGACAACGACGTGATCCGGTTCCTGAAATACTTCACGTTCCTGCCGCAGGAGGAGATCGCCCGGCTGCAGCAGGAAGTCGAGCGCCAGCCGGAAAAACGCGAAGCGCAGCGCGTGCTGGCGGCCGAGATGACGGCGCTGGTGCACGGTGGGGAAGCGCTGAAAAGCGCGGTTGCCATTACCCAGGCGCTGTTCAGCGGAAACGTGCAGGAGCTGAGCCGCGGCGAAATCGAGGAAGCGTTCAAGGACGTGCCTTCGACGACGCTCACGGACGGTTCCATCGGGCTGGCCGACCTGCTCGTCGAGGTGAAGGCGGTGCCTTCCAAACGGCAAGCCCGCCAGGATATCGAGAACGGAGCGGTCACGGTCAACGGAGTGAAAACGACGGAGGTCAACAAAACCGCAGACGAGCTCGGCCGCATCGGCGAAGCTTACCTCGTGATCCGGAAGGGCAAAAAGAATTACTTCCTCGTTCGCTTTGAAGGATAAGACCGGATGAAACTTTAAACAGCCGCAAACGGTATTGGGCATGAGGCCCGCACCGTTTGCGGCTGTTTGTTTCTGGAAGGCCTTGAACCGGCGCAGCCGGCTTGCCGTCGGCCGCTTGGCGGACAGCGGCGGCTGCCTTCTGCATCGCGCTTTGGCGTTTGCCGTTAATCCTGTGCCGTCGCCCCGGGAGACAAGACGGCCGAGCCGAACGCCAGCAGGACAATTGCGATCAGCAGCAGAATGCCAAGCTGCCCCGCCACCTGCTGCAGCGTATTGCCGACGGCCAGCTTTTCCACCGTGTTGATCGCCCAGTACTGCGGTGTGAAGTAGGCCAGCTTCTGCATGGCGGCCGGCATAAATTCCACCGGCCAGAAGCAGCCGCCGAGCATGCAGGTCGGGGTGATGATCAGGTTGTTGAGGTTGCCGAGGTTGTTGCTGTTACGGACCAGACTGGCCGCCAGGCTGGCGATGCCGAGTGCGGCGAGCATAAAGAATTCCAAAACGATGAGCAGGGTGGCGAAGCTCACCCCGTAATCAAACCGGACGACATAGTAGGTGAAAGCGATAAATCCGACAACCTGAAGCGAGCCGACCAGAAAGCTGCCGAGAAAATTGCCGACGGCAATTTCCCATTTCCGCACCGGCGCGGTGTAAATCCGCTCCATCGTCCGCTCCCGGCGGTCCTCCATCAGCATGGAGACGGCGCGGGAAATGGAGGTCATCAGAAACATGAGGATGAATCCCAGCACCAGGAAAAGCATGGGCCGGTCGCCCAGGCCAAGATCCGCAAAAGCGGCCCCGATCGGCTGCTCCCCCTTGGCGTCCAGGAAGGCCGTCAGGCGGCTTTGCAGGTCGTCCGGCGCGGCGCCTTGCCCGCGGAGAACGGCGGAGGCGGTATCCAGCGCGGAGGACTCTTCGCCGAGTGCTGCCCGCAGCGATGCGATCTCTTCATTTTCCGATAAAAAGTAAAGCTGCAGCGGTTCCGCCGGTCCCATATTCAAGGACTCGGAAAACCCCTTGGGGACGACAAATGCCGCCACCCGGTCCTCAACCACTTTTTCCTTCAGCGTGTTCTCATCCGGCAGTTCCTTTAAGTCGTATGCCTCCCGGGCCTTCAGCGAGCCGATCAAACCGGCGCCGACCGGGCCTTCGTCCAGGTTCGAATAGTAGACGGCGGGACGCGCTCCCTCCTCGCCGAAGGAGGTGCTGCCGCCGGAGCCGAAAGCCATGATGATGACCGACAGGACGCCGACGGGAAGCAGCACGGTGGAGGCAAAGCCTTTGGGCGAGCCCAAGGTCCGTTTGATGATGTTGAGCGCTATATGCAAGCTACGCATAATATCCCGCCTTTCGATAGCCGATGAACGCCGCGAGCGCCAAGCCGAGGGTAATGGCGGCAAGAATGCCGATGTTCTGCATGATCAGGGTATGGTCGTAATCCAGCATAATTTTGGTCATGCTGCCGACCGCCCAGCGGTTGACGGTGAAGTCGCCGATGCGGTTCATGACAGGGCCGACATCGGGCACCATTCCGCCGCTGACGAACGTCATCACCGTCACGGTCATGGAAACCACCGGATCGAGCGTCCGGGCTTTTTTGAAGAACAGGCTCATAATAAGGGCCAGGCTCATGGAAGAGAGAATGGACAGCAGGCAGGCAAGCAGCACCAGACCGATTTTGCCTCCCCAATCGACGCCATAGACGAAATGGGTGAAGCCCAGAACAACAAGCGCCTGAAAAACGGAGAAACCGGTTCTTCCCAGCAGCTTTCCGAACACGATGGTGTCGGCGCTGAGCGGCATGGAGTAGAGGCGCTCCAAGGTGTGATTTTCCCGTTCCATGGCGAGGCTGACGCCCGCCCCGACACCGGTCATGAGGAGAAACATAATCAGCATGGTGGAGGAGTAATACTGCATGGCGGAAGGAGCTTCCTGGGCTCCTCCGAGCCTGCCGTTCTCCACCCGGGCGGAAGCCGCCGGCCCGGCGTGGCCGGCCTCGTGCAGAGCCTGCTCAATAGGGATGCCGCTCATGGCGGCCGCACGGGCGGAGTTCCAGGAATCCAGAATGCCGCGCAGCGCGATTTCCGCCGTCACGTTTTTGAGGGAGGAAGCGCCGGGGTAAAGCTCCCAGGTTGCTTTCCGGCCCTCCGCGACGGCCGCCGCGAAGTCTGCGGGAACCGAAACGCCGTAGTCCGCGTCCCCGTCGCGCAGCAGGCGGATAACCTCCTCTTCCGATGCGGCGGGGACGACCGTCACATAACTGGACGCAGGCTCGCGGGAGAGCGATTTTACACTCTCCGCCGTGGCGGGGCTGGCATCGGCCGAATAAAGAGCCAGCCGGACAGGCTCGACCTCCCGCTCATTGGCGAACATTCCGGACAGGGCGGTCCCCAGAATGAAAATGAGCAGCAGCGGCAGAAGCAGCGTCAGGATCGGGACGCTCCGGTTCCGGAACATCCGTTTGACTTCATTTATCGCAATGGTAAAGAGCGCCATCGGTATCCCCCCTAATCCCGCAAGGTCCGGCCGGTCAGGGCCAGAAACAGCGATTCGAGGTTGGGTTCGTTGCGGACGATGGACTGGATGGATACCTGGTGCTTGGACAGAATGTACAGGACATCCTGAAGATAGCTTTGGGCGGAGGCGAGCTGAAGGCGGATGGTCGTGCCATCCACGGCGACGGCTTCGATCCGGGGGTGGCTGCGCAGCTCCTCCAGCGCTTCAGGATCGACCTGGGCCACCTCTACGTCAAGCTTTTCCTGACCGGCGACCTGCCGGATCAGTTCCTCCTTGGTGCCGAGAGCGATCAGCTCGCCATGATCGAGAATGCCGACCCGGGTGCTGATGGCCTCCACTTCTTCCATGTAGTGGCTCGTGTAGAGGATGGTAGAGCCCATCCGGTTCAATTCCTTTACGTTCTCCAGGATATGATTCCGCGATTGCGGGTCAATGCCCACTGTCGGTTCGTCCATGATCACGAGCTTGGGCCGGTGCGCGATGGCACAGGCGATGTTCAATCGCCGCTTCATGCCGCCGGAATACTGCTCCGCCTTTGTGTTCTGGTGCTCCGCCAGCCCGACGAATTCAAGCGCTTCGGTGACCCGGCGCTTCAGCTCGCTTCCGCGGAGGCCGTACAGGCGGGCGAAGAAGGTAACATTCTCCCGCGCGGTCAGGGACATGTAAATGGCCAATTCCTGCGGCACCAGCCCGATGACCCGCTTTACCTCCAGGGCGTCCTTTCCCGCATGAAAGCCGCTGACGCTTGCCGTTCCGCCGGAAGGCTTCAGCAAGCCGGAGATCATCCGGATCGTCGTGCTCTTGCCGGCTCCGTTCGGTCCCAGCAGACCGAACACTTCCCCTTCCTCGATGCGCAGCGTCAGGTGATCCACCGACATGTGGGTGCCGTACCGTTTGGATACTTCCTTCAACTCAACAATGCTCACTGCCGTCACTACCTTTCGATTACGACCTTTGCTTTCATCATACCGGAGCTTCCCCGTGGCGGAAGGTAGAAGAAGTCACCGTTTTGCGGGTGACTTTCGTCATATTCGAATGTCCGTTCCGGTCCGGGCCGTTCCTCCTGTGCTATAATGGCACCAAAAGCTTTCCGATGCCTTCATCCAAAAGGACGTGCCCGCCATGCCGCTGCAGCAGCTTGCCTGGCTTCGGTATCTGCTCATCGCCGCTTCCGCTGTCGGAACCGTGTATACGGGCGAGATCGGTAAACCGAGCCATTTCATAATGGTGATGCTGGTTTATTTGTTTTTCTGCCGGTTGATCGACCGGCCTCTTCCCGGTCCGGCCGGCTTTTTGCTGTCCGCCGCGGAGATCGGAACAGCCGCGCTGCTGCTGATCCGTTTCGGCGGGCTGATGTGGATCTGCCTGCCTGCGGCTGCGCTGCCGACCGGCTTTGTCCGGCTTGACGGCCGCCTCCGGCTTCTGCTTCTCGCCGGGACGCTCGCCGCGATGAACGGGGCGCTGGACGGGGAAATCGGGCTTTATTTTATGGCCAATCTGTTTGCGCTTGTGCTGTTCTGGCTTACCGGACTGGTGCTCGAGTTGGACCGGAAGCGGAACGAGGACGACGCGCTGATCCACGAAATGAGCGGCAAACGCAGCGAGTGGAAGGAATCCAGGAACCGGCTGCTCGAATACGCCAAGCGGGTGGAGAAAGCGGCGCAGGTGGAAGAGCGGAACCGGATATCGCGTGAAATTCACGACGAGCTCGGCCACAAGCTGATCCGGCTGAAGCTGATGATGGATGCGGCCGCCGAGCTTCAGCAGGACAAGGAGGACAAGGGAGCCGGGCTGGTCCGGCAGGTGCGCGACCAGCTTGCGGACACGATGGAGTCCATGCGCGCCACGGTGCGCAAGCTGAAGCCCGACGACGCTTTGATCCGGCAGTATTCGCTGACCCGGCTGGTCGCCGATTTCGGAAGCTCCGTCGGGGTGCAGGTTCATTTTGAGACGCAAGGGTTGGGCTATGAGTTATATCCCAGCGAAGAGGTGCTGCTGTTCCGCAACGCCCGCGAGGCGATTGCAAACGCCGTCCGGCATGGCCGCGCCCAGGAAATTTGGGTCCGGCTCCGGCTGGAGCCGGGACGGATTGAATTTTCGGTGGAAAACAGCGGCATGCTGCCGGAAGGGGATGGGGTTGTCCGGGGCATCGGAATCCGGGGCATGGAGGAAAGAGCGGCGGTGCTTGGAGGCGAGGTGCGGGTGGAGCTCGGGGAGCGGTTCCGCATCATCACGTCGCTTCCGCGCCGCGCCGCAGAGGAGGACACGGGATGATTCGGGTGCTTTTGGTTGACGACGACCCGTTTATTCGGGAAAGCTTGAGCCTGATTTTGGCGATGCAGGAGGATCTGGAGGTAGCCGGTACTTGTGCGGACGGAGAGCAAGCCTTCCGGTTCCTTGAAATGGATGGAGCGGCGGTAGACGTCGTTCTGATGGACATCCGCATGCCGGTTTGCGACGGGGTGGAGGGGACGCGGCGGATCAAGCAAGCCCATCCGGGCGTGGCCATCCTGATCCTGACGACGTTTGACGACGATGAATACATTTTGCAGGCGCTAAAAAATGGCGCAAACGGCTACATGCTGAAAAATATTCCGCCCGGCCGCATTGCCGAGGGCATCCGCACCGTCCATCAGGGCAGCATGCTGATTCATCCCGACGTCGCCCGCAAGCTGGCCGGCTTTTTGCAGCCGGTGCCGGCGGTATCTCCGGGGAATGCCGTAAGCTCCGGGGAGGGGAAGGGCGATTCTTTTGCGGAGGACCGGCTGGAAGGGCTCGGGCTGACGGCGGCCGAAAAGCAAATTGTGCGGAAGGTCGCGGACGGCATGACCAACCGGGAAATTGCGGGCGCGCTGTATTTAAGCGAAGGGACGGTCAAAAATTACTTGACGGACATTCTCGGCAAGCTGTCGCTGCGGGACCGCACCCAGCTGGCGATTTTTTATTGGAAGCGCGGGTAACCGCTTTGGCAAAGACGCAAAAAAAGCTGCTCCCGAGGGAGCAGCTTTAGGTTTGGTCGAGAGATTAACGGCTGTAGAACTCGACGATTTGCTTTTCGTCAATTTCCTGGGACAGCTCGGCGCGTTCCGGAAGACGGATGTACTTGCCTTCCATCGCTTGCTCGTTGAAATCCAGGTAGCCTTGGATGTGGTTGCGGCCGGCAAGAGCGTCCTTGATGGAAGCCAGGTTGCGGCTTCTTTCGCGCAGTCCGATCACGTCGCCTACGTTAACCGTGTAGGAAGCGATGTTGACCTTGCGGCCGTTTACCGTCACGTGTCCGTGGGAAACGAGCTGACGGGCGCCGGCGCGGGTGTTCGCGAAGCCAAGACGGTAAACCAGGTTGTCCAGACGGCTTTCCAGCAGGAACATGAAGTTTTCGCCGGAGATCCCTTTCATCTTGGAAGCTTTGTCAAACAGGTTGCGGAATTGCTTTTCGTTCAAGCCGTACATGTGGCGCAGCTTTTGCTTTTCGAGCAGCTGCAGGCCGTAGCCGGAGATTTTGCGGCGCTGGTTGTTGCCGTGTTGTCCGGGCGGATAAGCGCGTTTTGCCAGTTCTTTGCCGGTTCCGCTGAGGGAGATGCCTACGCGGCGGCTGAGTTTGAATTTCGGTCCAGTGTAACGGGACATGTATCAATTGCTCCTTTGGATGTCAATTTTGGTTCTTGCGGTTCAAGGTCATGCGTTTGCTGCTTCGGCGTGCCTGACTTTGTCTTCGAAGTTGCCTTCCCGGCAGGAAAGTTCAGCCGCTGTCCCGCAGGCGACAAAATCAGTGAGGGTGACACGCTTTGTCAACAAGAGAACGGGAAAAATTCCACGTTCAAACAACAATTAATTCTATCGGAACGGCCTATGCCGTGTCAAGTCCCCGGCAGCAAAATTTTGCCGCCGCTGCGCGCGCCGGACCGCAAGGAATCTCGTGCGTTTCCCTATTAATCATAGTATGATAAGGAAGATAACGGATCAAGAGGAGTGCTCGGAATGAAAGACGATATCGGCGCGGCGGTTCCCCCCGCAAACGGGGCCGGCGACGCCGGAACGACCATGATGGCCCAAGCGCCGCGGTATGCGCTTCTGGCGCCGGACGGTCCGCTCTCCGAACGCATGTGGACGGATGCGTTTCGCGGGTGGATGAGCTGCGTCGGCGCGGCGGAACCGGCTTTTAACGGCTGGCTCGCGCTGGGCAATGAGGCCGGGACCCCGCTTGCTATCTGTGTAATGGACGGACAGCCGGGGTTTTACGCCCCGTCGGAAAGCTGGATGCTGGAACGGGAAGGGCCGGCGCTTACGCTCCTGAAGCTGGCGGCCATGACGGGAGAGCCGGCCGCCTTTGAAGGGATGGCCGCGGTCCCTCTGCGCGGTTTCGACGGTTCGGTTTCGGCGGCATTGGTCGCGTGCAGCAGGCAGGCGGGTTGCGAGGAGCTTTTGAGCCGCACCGCGCCGTTTTTTATGCCTTGTCTGGCCGCCCAGAAAGAAAAGAGCCGGAGCCAGGAGCTTGAGAATTTGCAGGTTCTCGCGGAGACGGAGTTTCATAAGAAGGAAGCGGTGTTCCGGTCGATCCAGAAGCTGTTTTCGCTGATCGACGTGCAGACGATTTTATCCGAAATGTTCTATCAGGTGCAGGATTTCTTTCCGGAAGCAAGCCTTGATCTGCTCTTCAGCCAGGATGTTCCCGGCACCGGGCTGCCCGTCAAGCCGATGAATATTTTCAATGCCAACAACGAGCTGTGCACGCGCGCCTTTATGCTGGGGCAGCCGGCCGTTTATCCGCCGGAAGCGGAGCATTATTCCGAGCTTGCGGTCCCCTTGTCGGGAAAGCAGGGCGTTTACGGCGTGTTTCACCTGCACTCCGGCGAGCGCGGCTTTTCCGCCTCCGACCTGCGCCACGTCAGCATGATCACGACGGCGGCGGGAGCCGCTTTCGAGAACGGAAAGCTGTACGAGCAGTCGAACATTCTGATCAACGAGCTGCGCCTGATCAATGAACTGACCCAGCGGATCAACCAAAGCCTGAAGCTTTCCGATATTTTTCAATATGCGATGACGGAGCTGCTGGATATTTTCCGGGCCGATTACTGCTGCATTCTGACCGTTGAGCCGGCGCGCGGACAGCTCGTGGTCCAGGCCTGCAACGTCGAAGAAATGAACAGAGCGGGGTTCGGGTTCGAGCAGGGCTTGTCGGGTGTCGTCCTGCGCTCCAAGGAGCCGGTTATCGTGTCCGATTACAGCAAGGAATGCCCTATTGAGTCGGAGCTGATGAAGCGGACCGGGGCCAAGTCGCTGATCGCCTCGCCGATTTTTGTAAGCGGGGAAGTCGTCGGCATTATCCTGATCGCCCAGCGGAAGCCGAATTTCTTTACCTATGAAAACTACAAGCTCCTCTTCGTGCTGTCCGCGCCGATCGGGCTTGCCATCGCCAACGCCTCTCTGCATGCGGAGGTGCGCCGGATGGTAGTGACGGACAACCTGACCGGCCTTTACACCCGGAGGTACCTGGACGATCAGATCAACCAGCATCAAAGCTCGGGTGACGGGGGTTCTTTAATCCTGGTGGACATTGACAATTTCAAGAGCATCAACGATACGCACGGCCATCAGACCGGAGACGCGGTGCTGGTACGGGTGGCGCAAACGATTCTCGCCGGGATCCGGAAGGAGGATATCGCGGCGCGCTGGGGCGGAGAGGAGCTTGCTGTCTATTTGCCGGGAACGGAGGCGGCCGAGGCGGGGGAAATCGCCGAACGCATCCGGGAGCGGGTCGCGGCGGTAACCGATCCTTCCGTAACGGTCTCCTGCGGGGTTTCGGACTGGCGCCCGGGAGACGGCAATTTGAGCGTCGAGCAGCTGTTCTACCGGACGGATATGGCGCTGTATCGCGCAAAGAGGGAAGGCAAAAACCGCACGCAGCTCGGATAACGGGGCGCAGGAACCGCTGGCGGAATCCGGAAAATGCAGGTTGCGAAGAGGGCGCTTACATTGTATCATGGGTTTAGTCACGAACGAATAAAATAATACGTCTTAACCAACCTTTTGGAGGGATTACAGATGACGAATAATGCCGCTGTCGTAGAAATTTCGCAAACCGCCAATCAATTCCGTTCTTCCATCGTTCTTCAGTACGACAACAAGTACATCGATGTAAAAAGCATCCTCGGCTTGTTCACCACGCTGCTGACGAGCGGAAACTATGACCTGCACATCCACGGGCAGGATGCGGAAGAAGCCAAGAAGGCGATGCAGGAAGTGTTTGCCAAACACAACCTGGCTGTCAACGTAATTACGGAATAAGAGATTTCCGTCCGCGCGTTCCGCGGCGGCAAAGCATCCTTCCCGGATGCTTTTTTCATTTCGCAGCGAGCGCCGGCGGGTTCGAACGCGGCTGGAAGGCGCACATTCCCTTGTGCAACCGGCCGTTTTCGACTAATATAGGGTTAAGCAAGGAACTAGAATGGGTTAACGGATAGGGGGTGCCCGGATGTCTTCATCCGATCTGATGCTGGGGTTGAACGAGAAGGCACTGTCGCTTCTCCACGAAGACGCCCAAAAGATTGAAAAACTGATCGAGGTCCAAATGGAGAACTTAACCACCCGGCAGTGTCCGCTCTACGAGGAAGTGCTGGACACCCAGATGTACGGTTTGTCCCGCGAGGTGGACTTTGCCGTGCGGGCGGGGCTGATCTCCGAAGGCGTGGGCAGAAACCTGCTCAGCAAGCTGGAGCGGAACCTGGCCCTTCTTTATGAGGCGCTGAACGTTTCGAAATAATACCCGCGTACTCGTTCATGATGCAGCAATCCTGTTGGGGAATGCTGCATTTTTGCATTTATGGGCATAGAAAAGCCCGCCTTCGGGAACCCCCGGCAGACGGGCGCGGTTTTGGCGTCACACAAAGAAGAAGGCGATGCCGAGGATGATATAAACGGCAAGGAGCAAAACCCCTTCGTACCAGTGGGTTCGCCCGTCCCGCGAAATGGAGATGGCGATCAGCGAAGCGACGCCGATGGCCGCCAGTTCGTACAGGGTGAAGATCAGGTCCATCTCCTGCCCCATGAAAAAGCTGACGAACACGAGCACCGGAGCGACAAACAGGGCGATTTGCAGCCCGCTGCCGACGGCGATTTCCACCGAAGCGCCGATTTTGTTTTTGAGCGCGAGCAGGATGGCGGCGGAGTGTTCGGCCGCGTTGCCGATGATCGCGATCAGGAAGGCGCCGACGAAAATTTCCGAAAGGTTGAACCGTTCGGTGACGGCTTCGACATTGCTGACCAGCCATTCGCTGACGACGGCGACAAGGACGGTGGCCACAACCAGATAAAGGATGGAGCGCCCTTTCGACCAGGCGGCTTCGCCATGCTCGATCTGTTCTTCGGACAGCTCGTTTTTGTGGGTGACCATGGAAAAGATCAGCCAGAGGAAATAAGCGACGATCAGAACCCCGGCCACGATGAGGCTGAATTCGTTCATGTGGATGCCGGTGATGTCCTTGTGAAAAATTGCAGGCAGGAACAAGGCGATTACGGCGAGCAGCATCAGGGACGAGTTGTGCGAAGCCATGTTCTCGTTGAAGCGCTGCTCCTTGTACTTCAGGCCGCCGACCAGCACGCTCAGGCCCAGCACGAGCAGCAGATTGCCGATGATCGAGCCGGTGATGCTGGCCTTGACGATTTCAAACAGCTCCGGCTTGCCGTTCACGGCATCTTTGATCAGAATGATGGCGATAATGAGTTCGGCGGCGTTGCCGAAGGTGGCGTTCAGGAAACCGCCCATCCGCTCGCCCGCATAGTGCGCTACGCTTTCCGTCGCTTTGCCCAGGAAGCCGGCGACAAATACAATGGCAATGCAGGACAAAACGAACTGCAGGGTGGTGTTGAACCCGGCAAAATGGGCCGTGGCCGCCAGCGCAAAGCTGACCAGGAGTCCCCCCGTGAATCCGTACTTCTTGATTGCAACCACAACTGTTCCCCCGTTTCGGTATGATGGCACATCCATCTTATTCTAATCAATCGGATCGCCGGAGGCAATGCGGGGCCCTCTCCGATTGACGGCTTCATTCGTTGACTGACCGCAAAGGAAATTATTATAATAAAGCTAACGAAAGGGAGTGAGCTGCATGGACGAACAAGAACAATCTGGTTTCATCCGAATATCCGATGATGTGGTGGCGACCATCGCGGGCATGGCGGCCATCGATACGCCGGGAATCGCGGCCATGTCGGGCGGGATTTCCGAAGGACTGGCCAAACGGCTGAGCGGAAAAAACGCCCAGAAAGGCGTGTCCGTGGAAGTCGGGCAGCTGGAAGCCGCGATTGACCTCCGCGTCATTGTGCTGTACGGATATCGGTTTCAGGATGTATGCAGTGAACTGCAGCTCAATGTGCGGGAAGCGGTGGAGAACATGACGGGCCTCCGGGTCGTCGAGGTCAACGTCAAGGTGGAAGGCGTTTCCGTCCGGGACCGGGAGGAAGAGCCCGCGGAGGAACCTGCCCGGCTGCGGTAAAACAGCCAACGCAAAAGGGAACTGTACCGGCCGTTTGATACGGCACGGTTACAGTTCCCTTTTCGATGCGGCGCGTTTTACCGGACGGAGCACGGGCGCGGGAGGCTGCTCGGCGGAGCGGGTTCGTTTTTTGGAGGAAGCGGCCTGCTCGCGGGAAATGCCGAGCACGATGCCCAAAGAGGCGAGCGTTACGAGAACGGAGGAGCCGCCGTAGCTGATCAGCGGAAGCGTGACCCCCGTCATCGGAATGGTGTTTGTGACGCCGAGCATGTTGATAAGCGCCTGTACGCCGATCATCGCCATGATGCCGACGCCCGCGAGAGACGCGAACTTGTCCGGGCAGCGGAGCGAAACGAGGATGCCGCGCCAGATAAACAGGGCGTACACGATCAGGAAAAGGGCCGTCAGCAAAAAGCCAAGCTCCTCCCCGATGATCGAGAAAATAAAGTCGCTGTGCGACTGGGTGAGGAAGTGCAGCTTCTGGATGCTGTTCCCGATGCCCGCACCGGTCAACCCGCCGTGTCCGAAGGCGTACAGGGAATTGATGATCTGGTAGCCGGAATCGAGATACCGTGATTCATGCCAAGGATCCTGAAAGGTAAGAAACCGTTCCAGCCGGTAGTTATGGCCGGTCGGGTTCGTAATAGACGGGAGAAAGACATACAAGGACAGCACAGCGGCCGCCAGTCCGCCGATGGCGAACAGATGCTTGTTGCGCATCCCGCCGATCCAAAGCATGACGAACGCGCCCAGAATCAAGATCATCGCCGAGCCGAAGTCCGGCTGCAGCAGAATCAAGCCTGAGGTAAAGCCGAGGATGACCAGGCAGGGAATCAGCCCGCCCTTGAGCTGCTGGATTTTGTCCCCTTTGTTGGTGACGATAACCGCCAGGTAGAGGACAAGCGCCAGCTTGGCCAGCTCCGACGGCTGCAGGTTCATCGGCCCGAGGTCGATCCAGCTGCGGGCTCCGACTTCGTCGCCGTTGCCGATGAGCAGCACCAGAACGAGCAGTCCGAGCGTCCCCGCCCAAAACAGGAAAACGAGCTTGCGCAGCTTCGAATAATGCAGATTCATCAGGATGATCATGCCGACAAACCCGAGTCCGATGGCGATGGCTTGCGTTTTTACAAAGGTTGTCGAGGTGTTGAAATCATAGGAAGAGACGGACGAGCTCGCGCTGTACATCATTAATAAACCGAAAGCGGTTAATAGAACGGTCAGAAAAAGAAAAAGGAAATCCGGCGCGTTGCGGCGTGGTCGGCTCATTGGCTTGTCCCCGCCGAGGCCCTTGAGGGCGGGCCGGCAAATCGATCCGTCATGGCGGTGCCTCCCGTAAAATACTGCTGTAGAGTAATGATAGTATGTTTCAGTGGCGTGCGCAAGCCGCCCCGGCCGGATTTCCGCAAAGGTTTTTTGCCGGAGCGGAAGGGCGCCGGAACGCGCGTTATGGTAGAATGGTTGAAATAAAAGACAGGGGAGAGACCGGGAAATGAAGGCGGAAATCGAAAAGGGACTGGACGGTCTCCTTCCGGAAATGATCGAATGGCGCAGATACCTGCATCAAAACCCGGAGCTCTCGTTCCGGGAAGAAAAAACATCGCGCTGGATCAAGGAAAAGCTGGACGGCTTCGGGCTGGAAACGCGTGAACGGGTCGGAGGCTACGGCGTTACGGCGCTGCTCCGCGGCGCGCGGCCCGGCCCGACGGTCGCCCTACGGGCGGACATGGATGCGTTGGCGATTCAAGACGAGAAGAGCTGCGCTTATGCTTCCCGGGTTCCGGGCGTCATGCATGCCTGCGGGCACGACGGGCACACGGCCGCCCTGCTGGGGGCGGCCAAATACCTGTGGGGCTTTAGGAAAAGCCTGGCGGGGAACATTAAATTTATCTTTCAGCCGGCGGAAGAGATTACGCCGGGCGGCGCCAAAGACATGATCCGGGACGGCGTTCTGGAGGGCGTGGATGCCATCTACGGCCTTCACTTGTGGACACCTCTTGCGGCGGGCACGGCGGCGACCAAAAGCGGTGCGGTGATGGCCGCGGCCGATGAATTCGAGCTGGAGATCCGGGGACTCGGCGGCCACGGCGGCCTCCCGCACAAAACGGTCGACAGCCTGGTGGTCGGCGCGCATCTGATCGTCAATCTGCAGACCGTTGTCAGCCGCAGCCTGAACCCGGTCAATCCCGCCGTTGTGACCGTCGGCTGCCTCGAAGCGGGCAACAGCTTCAACATCATTGCGGACCATGCCCGGATGAAGGGGACGGTTCGCACGTTTGACGAAGCCACACGAAAGCTCGCGCGCGAACGGGTGGAAGAGATCATCGCCCACACCTGCGGGATGTTCGGAGCGGTTTATTCACTCGATTACAAAATGGGGTACCCTCCGTTGGTAAACGATCCGGCCGAAACGGAATTTTTGCTGGCCGCAGCCCGCGAAGTGCTGGGCGGCGCGGCGGTGGACGGCCGGCCCGAGCCAATGATGGCGGCGGAGGACTTTTCTTACTACTTGCAGGAGGTTCCGGGCAGCTTTCTGTTTGTCGGCGCGGGCGGGCCGGGGGCGGATTACGCCCATCACCATCCGATGTTTGACCTGGCCGAGGAATCGATCGGAACGGCTGCGAAGGTGCTTTGCACCGCCGCCCTAAACCGGCTGGCGGCCGGGCGCGAGTAGGGGCCGGCCGCCCGGGCATACTAACCCCGTACCCGAAATTCGACAAGCGGAGGGGGAAGCCCGTGCAAAAAGCAAAAGAAATCATGACGAAATCGGTGGCCGTGGTGACGCTGAAGGATAATATTTTCGAAGCGGCGGTGCTGATGAAGGAGCATAACATCGGGTTCCTGCCCGTGCTGGATAACGGAAAGCCGGTAGGAACCGTCACCGACCGGGACCTGGCGATCCGCGGCTACGGGAACAAAAACCCGGGTTCCACGGCGATCGGAGACGTTATGACGCAAGGCGCCGTAACGATCGACGGGGATACGTCCGTGGACGATATCGCCCGGATCATGGCCGAAAAGCAGATTCGCCGGGTGCTTGTGATGGAAGACGGCCGGCTGGCCGGCGTTGTCGCGCTTGGCGACCTTGCCGTGCGCCATGTGCTTATGGAAGAGGCCGGAGCCGCTTTGGGCAATATTTCCGAGCCTTATGCGAGCATCACGCATTAAAACCTGTTGGTACAAGCCGCCCGGCTGCCGGCGGCTTTTTTTATTTGTGCCGGGGCCGGCAGGAGAGCGAAGCCTACAGAGCCACGCACGGCCGGCAAGGCGTCGGCTTCTTTCTTGCTGCGTTCCTGAGGGACCGTAACGGGAAAGGGGCCGTTTTCCGTCTGGCGTTCCCGGAGGTTCCCCGTATGGAAAACCGGCCGCTCTGGAAATAATGGTGAAAAAGATCGGAGGGAATCCAGTGAGTGGAGCGCTCATCTTCCGGGCGGACGGAACGGTTTTGCTGGATGCCGGGCATGAGGAGGCGGAGGATGCCCGCCGTTTTCTGGGCGGCTACGCGGAGCTCGGCAAAACTCCCGGGCGGCTGCACGTTTACCGCCTGACGCCCTGCTCGTTATGGGCGGCGGCCGCACAGGGGCGGACGGCGGCGGAGGCGGTTCAGGGACTGGAGCGGTTCGGCGGCGGACCGCTCCCTTCTGCGTTTCGTTTGCTTATCGAACGGGAAATGGGCCGGTACGGCCTTTATCGCATGGAAAGCCGGGACGGCCGGTTGATTCTTGCCGCGAAAGACGGCGGCTGGCTGGAGCGGCTGTTGCGGTTTCCCGCCGTCGGGGAGCTTCTGACCCGGATCGGCGCCGCGGAGGCGGAGCTTTTGCCAGCGCACCGGGGGGGGATCAAACGGGAGCTGGCCCGTCACGGGTTTCCGGTTGCGGACGAAGCCGGCTATCATGCCGGGGAGGCGCTTCCCCTGCGGCTGCGATACGGGGAACAGGGCTTTTCGCTTCGTCCATACCAGCTGGAGGCGGCCGATTCCTTCTGCCGGGAAGGCGGACAAGCCGGGGGGAGCGGTGTCGTTGTCCTTCCTTGCGGGAGCGGCAAAACGCTGGTCGGCCTTGCGGTGATGGCCCGCTGCAGCTGCGCCACGCTGGTACTGACGCCAAACGCGGCTTCGGTGCGCCAGTGGATCCGGGAGATTGCCGCCTGGACTGATCTGCCTCCCGAGCGGATCGGCGAATACAGCGGCGCAGCAAAGGAGGTGCGGCCGGTCACCGTGGCCACCTATCAAATACTGACCCACCGGAAAAGCAAACAGGAGCCGTTCCGGCACCTCAAGCTGTTTACGGAAAGGGACTGGGGGCTGATCATTTACGATGAAGTCCATCTGCTCCCGGCGCCCGTTTTTCGGGCGACAGCGGATATCCAGGCGACCCGGCGGCTTGGCCTGACAGCGACGCTGGTAAGGGAGGACGGCTGCGAGGAAGATGTGTTTTCGCTCATCGGACCCAAATGCTATGAGCTTCCCTGGCGGGCGCTGGAGCAAGACGGCCATGTAGCGCCGGTGCGGGCGGCGGAATGGCGGATTGCGCTGCCTGAAGAGGCCTGGCCGCGCTACGAGACGGCCAAACCGGCCGCCCGTTTCCGCATGGCGGCCGAAAACCCGCGCAAGCTGCTGGCGGCCCGCGACCTGCTGGCCCGCCATCCGGGACGGCCTGCACTGGTAATCGGCCACTATCTGGGCCAGCTTCGCGCGGCGGCGGATTTGACCGGCGCTCCGCTGATCACGGGCCAGACGCCGCAGGCCGAGCGGGAACGGCTGTACCGGGAGTTCCGGGAAGGACGTGTCCGGCTTCTTGTCGTATCCAAAGTGGCCAATTTTGCGGTCGATCTTCCGGAGGCGGAGGTGGCCATCGAGCTGTCCGGCAGCTACGGCTCGCGGCAGGAGGAGGCCCAGCGGGTCGGCCGCGTCATGCGGCCGAAGAGGGACGGCGGAACGGCGTACTTTTATACGCTGGTCAGCAAGGACACGGTGGAGCAGGATTTTTCCATGCGCCGCAGGCTTTTTCTGGCGGGGCAGGGGTACAGCTACGACATCAGCGAGGAGGAGCCGGAGGCGTGACAGCAAAAACGGGAACGGACCCGGCCCGGGATAGGGCAGGAACCGTGCAGAGCCGAACCGCACGGCCGAACGGAACCGCGGATGGCTTTGTGCCGGACGGCAGGGGCCTGGAATTGTGGAGGGCCGAGACCGCCAAGCCGGACAGGCCCGGCCTTGACCGGGTGAAAGCGAAGGAGGCAACGGCAGGCGGGCAAGGCCGGGAAACGGGAGGAACAGCGGGGGCTTTCCCTCCCGCCGGCCACGGGGAGCATACGCGGCCAGCATCTCCTCCCGGTGCCGATGTTGCCCGGCGGGTGCTCCATCTGGCGGCGGAATGCTTTGCCGATGGCCGGTTCCGCGGGGCGGAGCTGGAGAGCGAGGCGCTCCGGCGCGGCTTTTCGGGAGCCGAAGCGGCGCTTGGCTGCATCCTGCTTCGCCGCTCCGGCGATCTGGCCGTCCTCGCGCCGGAGGACGGTCCGCCGCGTTATGCGCTGCAGCCGTCCGCGCTGCGGCGTGCGTACGCGGAGCTGGGACTCCCCGCTGCTCCGCCGGCGGAACAGCACGCGGCAGCCCGCGAGCCGGGCAGCGGCGCGGGGGACTGGCTCCTTCGCCTGCTGGCCGAGGCCGCCTTGAGCCCGCTGCGCCTTACCCGGGCGGGCAAGCTTTCCGCCCGGCAGCTTCGCTCTTTGCAGACCGTCCTTGCGCCGGGGGAAGCGGGAACCGGCGAGGCGGCGTTTCTGGCGGAAGCCGCCGAGGAGCTGGGGCTGCTGCAGCGGGCGGACGGGCGGCTGCGCGTCTCCCCGGAGCGGCTGTCGGCCTGGGCGGCGCTTCCTTATGAAGCGCGGGAAGCGGCGCTTTATTTTTGTTTTTCCGACCGGTGCCTGCCGCGCGATCCGATGATCCGCCATTTTATTTGGCTGGCGCCGGCATGTACAGGCCTTGTGATCGACCCAAGCCGGCCGTTTGCGGCTTTCGGGGACTTTGGGGGCAGCGTGTCCGGCACGGCGGAAACGGCTTTGCGGGAGCAGGTTCTGCCTGCGTTTTGCAGGTGGGGCTGGGCCGAGGCGGAGGAAACGCTGGAGGGCGATGTCCGGTTTCGGTTGGCGGCGCCCTTTTGGATGGAGGAGACGGGGAAGCCAGGAGCGGCGGCGGATGGACCGGACTCTGCCTGTCCTTCCAAGTACGATCGTTTCCCCGCCGGCCGCGAACCGGAAGGCCGCATCGGCAAAACCGTCTGGTTCATTCAGCCGGATTTTGAGCTGTGGCTGACGCGGACGGACGACCTGGCCGCGCTGTGGGAGGTGGAGCTGGCTGCGGAGCCCGCCAAAGGCCCCGGCCGGAAAGGGGTTCGTCTGCTCACCCCGGCCTCCTGGGAGAGGGCGCTGGGGGCGGGCAGAGATCCGGAGGAGCTGATCGGGCTGTTGGAAGCGCATGCCGAAACCGGTGTTCCGGAACCGGTGCGGAATGCAGCCGCGGAGTGGTCGCAAAAATGGAAGACAGCTTGCGGCGGGGACGGGCGGCGGACGGCAGCGGCGGAAATAGGGGATATAGAAGAAAAAAAAGCCGAGAACGGAGCGGAACCGGTCCCGAGGCTTTTGCCCGCAGGCGGTCCGGCTTCGCTTTCTTCTTTTTATAGCAGCGACGCGGCCGGCACCTCCTTGAAAACCGGCATTCCCCGTGCGGAGGATTTGTTTCCGGGCTTGCGCGGCACCCCGTCCGCCTGGACCAAAGAGCTTCGGGTTTACCATCTCTCCACCGTGCTTGGGATAATGGAGCAAGCCCGCAGGTGGAAAACCTTCCTGCTTCTGGAGGGGGCGGAAGGACGGCGGACCGTTCTGCCGCTTGCGCTCGAGGATACGGATGGAGAACCGGGGCTCGTTTGTCTGGAGAAGGGGGAACGGACGGTTTTGGCCGCAAAACATTGGGCCAGGGCGCAGATTCTATTACCGGAGCCGGGCATTTCATGGTATGATGAATAGGATTTTATTGCTTGGGAGGGGACACATACACCTATGGAACCGATCGCAATTTCGCACGGCGAAACAGACGCCGTCGTTGAAGCGGCCGATCGCCTGTACCGCACAGACGCCCCCGAGGCTTTGGATATGATGGAGCTGATGGACAGGGCGTACGAGCTTGGAGACTGGATTCAATCCTCCGCCGAAGCGGCGGAGTATTTATACCGCAAGGAACAACTGCGGCGCGATCCCGACGCGGAAGCGCTGATCCGCGGGTTTGCGCGGAAAAAAGAGCTTTTCGAAGAGGCGGAGCGGTTTGGGCACTTCCACCCGGATTACCACCGGGCGCTGGAGGAGGCCGAGCAGGCCCGGCAGGAGCTGGAGGCGAACGAATCCATCCGGCTGTATAAGGAAGCGGAAAGCTGTCTTGACCGCCTGCTGCACGATGTGGCCGAAACGATTGCGCGCGCCGTGTCGGACAGCGTCAAAGTACCGGGCAGCGATGCGGACGCAGGCGGCTGCTCGGGCGGCTGCTCCTCCGGAGGCTCCTGCAGCGGGAAGTGCGGCTGACGTACGCGGACGGCTTTTGCCGTTCGCTTTGACAGGTGCAGCGGAATGTCGCGCGTCAGGCGGAATGAGCCGCCCGGCGAGCCGCAGCTGCAACAGAAAAGCCGCGGCTTATCAAAAGCCGCGGCCTGTCGTGCAGGAAGATGGGTTACGAAAGACGGAATTCCGGAACGATTTCGCCGACGCGGGTGCCCTGCCAGTTGCGCAGGGCGGGCCGGTGGAAGCCCTCCAGAGCGGCGCCTTCCTCAACGGTCAGCCAGCCCAGCTGGAGCAGGGCTTCCGTCACGGCGGGGTACAGCGCACGGCCGGCTCCGTCTTCAATTTTGAGAGCGAGTCCGGCTCCTTGCTCCGGATATGCAACGGCGAAAACGCCTTCCGCCCCCATCTTGCCGATCAGCCGGCCTCCGGTTGCCTGCACGAGCTGCGTGTCGTACCGGTCGGAGCCGGCAACCGCCTCGGGATACCGGCGGATGGCGGCGACGATGCGGCGGCAGGCCTCCGCTCGTTCGTCCGGCAGCCCGTCGGGACGGCCCAGCCGGGCGAACGCCCCGGCAAGCGCCGCGAGCGGGAGAGCGAAGACCGGCACGCCGCAGCCGTCCGTGCCCAGCGGAATATCCGCCGGCGCGACGCCGGCGAGCGAGCCGACGGTTTCCCGCATGCGGCGCTGCACGGGATGCCCGGGCGCCGGATAGCCCTCCGTCGGATCGCCTTCCGCAAGGGCAAGGGCCAGCATGCCGGCATGTTTGCCGGAGCAGTTGTTGTGCAGCGCGCGGGGAGCCGCTCCGGCCGCCTTCAGCGCGTCCGCCGCTTCCTTGCGGAAAGGGTCGTGCGGGCCGCACAGGAGGGCCTCCTCCGAAAGCCCCAGTTTACGGAGCATGGCGTCCGCCAAAGCGACATGGTAGGCCTCTCCGTTGTGCGAAGCGCACATCAGCGCCAGCTCGGCGTCGGTAAAGCCGTACTTGTCGGCCGCTCCGGCTTCGACCACGGCGACCGCCTGCAGCGGTTTGGCCGCCGAGCGCGCGTAGGTGAGCCGGTCCGGGTCGCCGTATCCGGCAAGAAGCCGGCCGTCGGCGCCGACCGCCGCAAGATGGCCGCAGTGGGCGCTTTCCAGCCTCCCGCCCCGGTAAACGCCGACCAAATGTTGAGCTGACATAATGAAACCTCCATCGATGTGCAAAATCATGGTCCAAGTGAGGAGAATGAAGCATGTTTACGGAAAGATGCGGCTTGATTGTTTGGGTGAGCGACACCAAGCCGGCCAAAAATCTTGAAAAATACGGCACGGTCCATTATATCTCAAAACGCATGAATTATGTAGCGATGTACATTCACGCCGAAAAGCTGGATGAAACGATGCGCAACCTCCAGCGCCTCCCATACGTCAAAAAGGTAGAGAGATCGTTCCGCAAGGACATCAAAACCGAATATGAAAAAAACGTTCCGGACAAAACCCGGTTTTACTCCCTCTAAATTTTTGGAAAAGGGTCATCCCGGGAAGCGAAAGGAATTGGAAAATCGGTCAATTTGCGGTACAATGGTCTTTACAGTATAGCCTTTAAGTCCTGTTTTTGTGAGCGAAGGAGGACAGGAGCGCATGAAGGATAAAGCCATGGGTCGATGGAGCACTTATGAACCGTTTTATGTGGAGCTGGGAGACAAGAAAATCGCCGACATCGTGATCACCCACCATGCCCGCATGCGCTGGTCGGACCGCGTGGAGCCTGACAAAACCGGGTTCTCCGATATCTGCTCATTTTTATGGGAGAAGTTGAAGAGCTCCAATGTAAAACCGTATTACAAGAACGAACAGGAAGTTTTCCTTGTGGACGACGACCTGGTGCTTGTGGCCGAATTCGGCCAGCTTGACAAAGAGACGGACATTGCGGGAAATCCGCTGCACAAGATGATTGTGGTCACGTTTCTCGGACGCATGTCGGAGAATATCGAGCTGCGGGATTTGCGCTCCTATTATTCCTGGCTGCGCCACTCACGCCGGATGACGCTGATCAAGAACGGCCGCAAACGCAAGTAACGGAACACAGCCGGACCGCCCGCGGGCGTTGCCGCTGACCCGCGCGTCCCCGGACGCGCGTTTTACTTTTCCAGGCGGAAGCACTCGCCGCAAACATGGTATAATCGGGAAGAAGGGACAGGCGATGGCGCTCAGCTTCCATCAATTACATATCTTTTATACGGTTGCCCAAAAAGGCACCTTCTCCGCCGCCGCAGCGGCCCTGCATATGACGCAGCCGGCGGTGACCATGCAAATCCAGACCATGGAAGATCATTTCGGCGCAAAGGTATTCCGGCGCACCCCCAAGATGGTGGAGCTGACCGATGCCGGCCGCGCGCTGCTTCCGTACGCCAGAAAAATCGTGGACCTGATGACGGAAACGGAGCAGGAGATGTCCCGCTTTACCCGTGAACTCAAGGGCAAGCTGGAGCTGGGAACGAGCCTTACGGTGGGAGAGTACGTGCTCCCGCGTTTGCTCGGACCGTTCAACCGGGAATTCCCGCATATCACCGTCAGCATGAAGGTGATGAACACGGCCCAGATCATTGAGGAAGTGCTGGGCCATACGCTGAATATGGGCATTGTGGAGGCGCCGGTTCAGCACCCGGACATCAAGGTGGAGCCGATTCTGAACGACGAGCTGGTCCTGGTGCTCCCGCGCGGGCATGCGCTTCTCCGAAAAAAGAAGGTGGACCCCGAAGACCTCTACCACTATCCGTTTGTCACCCGGGAACCGGGCTCCGGCACGCGCCGCGTGGTGGAGGATTCGCTCCGGGAGGCGGGATACGACCCGGCCGAGCTTCCGATCGCCATGGAAATGGGAAGCACGGGTGCGATCAAGTCGGCGGTTGAAGCGGGGCTCGGACTGTCCATCATATCGGCCTCCACCGTCAAGCATGAAGTCGCGCTTGGCGTGCTGCAGGTGCGCGAGGTGAACAACGTCCGCTTTGCCCGGAGCTTTTATTCGGTATGCCTGCGGGCGGCGCTTTTGCCGCTGCCTGCGGTTACGTTCATGACCTTTATCCGGGACGGCGAGCTTTCCCGCTGGCTGTCTTGACCAAATGAATGGAACAAAGAAGGAGGGGTGACAGTGAACCGGCAAACGACGCCGCAGGCGGATTTGCACACCCATACAACGGCTTCGGACGGGCTTCATGCACCGGAAGAGGTGGTGCGGATGGCCAAGGAAGCCGGTTTGGCGGCGGTGGCCATTACGGATCACGACACGACCGCCGGAATCGCGGAGGCGGCGGAGGCCGGCGCCCGGCTTGGCATCACAGTGGTGCCCGGCGTAGAAATCAGTACGGTTGCGGGCGGGCAGGACATTCACGTGTTGGGCTATTATATGAACCTTGCCGACGAAACGTTTCAAAACCGGCTGCGCGAGCTGCGTTCGGTGCGCGACCGGCGCAACGATATGCTTGTCGCCCGGCTGAACGAGCTGGAGATTCCCATTACGCTGGACGCGGTTTTCGCGCTTCGCGGCCCGCTGAAGCCAGGCGAAACGGTCGGCCGGCCGCATTTCGCCAAATGGCTGGTGAAGCACGGGTATTCGGCGACGGAGCGGGAGGCGTTCGACCGGTACTTGGGCAAAGGCGGTGCGGCTTACGTCAATCCTCCGCGCATCCGGCCGGAGGAAGCGATTGCCTGGATTCACGAAGCCGGCGGCTGCGCCGTTCTCGCCCATCCCGGGCTGTACGGCGATGACGCGCTGGTTCGCCATTTGACCGCGTCGGGGCTGGACGGGATTGAAACCCGTCACTCCGACCATTCGCCCGAGGAGGAAGACAGATACCGGCTTCTGGCCGAAGAAAAGGGACTCGCCGCGACGGCAGGCTCGGACTTTCACGGCTCCCGTCAGGGGGAAACCTTTCACGGCCCGGTCGGGAACCGGCGGGTTTCCCTCGAAGTATTGGATCAACTTATCCTGAAGAAACGAGGAAGAGAACATGAAAATCCGTAAAGCGATTATTCCTGCCGCCGGCCTCGGGACACGGTTTTTGCCGGCGACCAAGGCGCAGCCGAAGGAAATGCTCCCCATCGTGGACAAGCCCGCCATTCAGTACATCGTGGAGGAAGCGATTGCATCGGGGATCGAGGACATCATTATCGTAACGGGCCGAAACAAACGCGCCATCGAGGACCACTTCGACAAATCGGCCGAACTGGAGCAGATGCTGGAGAAAAAAAATTCCCATGAGCTGCTGAATATCGTACAAACCGTATCCAAGATGGTCGATGTTTTTTACGTCCGGCAAAAAGAACCGCTGGGCCTCGGACACGCCGTTTGCACCGCGCGCAAGTTTATCGGAAACGAGCCGTTTGCCCTTCTGCTTGGCGACGATATCATTCAACAGGACCCGCCCTGCCTCAAGCGCATGATCGATCTTTACGAGCAGGAGGAAACCTCCGTCATTGCCGTCCAGGAGGTGCCATGGGACGAAACGAACAAGTACGGCATCGTCTCGCCGGGCGTCGGCAACCGGATCGAGGATTTGGTGGAAAAGCCGGAGCTTGGTTCTGCGCCGTCCAATCTGGCGGTTATCGGACGCTACATCATTGAGCCGGAAATTTTTGATATCCTGGAAGAGCTTCCGCCGGGCCGCGGCGGAGAAATTCAGCTTACGGACGCTCTGCGCGTGCTGAACCGCGGCAAAAACATGGTGACCTACAAGCAGGAAGGCCGCCGCTTCGACGTAGGCGACAAAATGGGCTACATTGAAGCCACCATTGAATTTGCGCTTTCGCGGGACGACCTGGGACCGCAGGTCCGGGACTACATAAAAGAATTGGCCAAACAGCTGTAACCCGCTTATGCTGCACTTATTTTTCAAATAGGGGGAATGGATATGGAGCTCCCAAAAGCGCCGTCCCATCCTATTTTGCTGGACTTTCCGGAGAGCCTTGAAAGCCGACGCCTTATCATCCGTGCCCCCTTATACGGGGACGGTGACAAGCTTAACGCGGCGGTCCGGGAAAGCATCGGAGAGCTGCGTCTTTGGATGCCTTGGGCAAAGGAAATTCCGTCGCCGGAGGAATCGGAAATCAACGTGCGCCAGGCGCGGCAGGATTTTCTCGCCCGGACGGATATGCGGCTGCATCTGTTCCTGAAGGAGACAGGCGAGTTTGTTGGCTGCAGCGGATTCCATAACATCAACTGGGAGGCGCGGGCGTTCGAGATCGGGTACTGGATTCGTACCCCGTTTGCCGGACGAGGTCTGATGACCGAGGCGGTCGAGACGATCGCCGGATTTGCGGTAACGGAGCTGAAGGCGAACCGGATTGAGATCCGCTGCGACCGGCGAAATCAAAGGAGTGCGCGCGTTGCCGAACGGCTCGGATTTACACTGGAGGGCGTCCTGCGGAAAGACAGCGCGGGCACGGACGGCGAACCGAGAGACACGATGGTTTTCGCAAAAGTGCGGGGAGCGGAATTTTGAGCGTGAACCCGGCCCTGGGCCGGCTAGCCGCCGCGGAATGCGGGAAAGCCGATTCATACGCGCTGAATTCATTAAAAAAAGCACGCCGGTCCGGTCAGGACGGCGTGCTTTTCAGCGATTTGACGAGGGTGGCGTCCGGGGTGGCGAACAGCGTTTTTTGCCGGTCGTAAATGACAAACCCGGGCTTCGCGCCGTTCGGTTTGCGAACGTGCCGGATCAGGGTGTAATCGACCGGCACGGAGCTGGAATCGCGGGCCTGGCTGAAATACGCGGCGAGCTGAGCCGCTTCAAGCAGGGTATCCTCACCGAAGGACGCGCTCCGGATGACCACGTGGGAGCCGGGGATGTCCTTGGTGTGGAGCCAGGTGTCGTTCGGCTGGGCGAGCCGGTTGGTCAGGTATTCGTTTTGCAGGTTGTTTTTGCCCACATAGATCGGAACGCCTTCGGAGGACAAATAACCGGAGAGGGCGGGCCGGTCTTTTTTCTTTTTCTTCCCTTGCTTTTTGCGGCGGTCGCGCAGATACCCCTGCTCCACCAGCTCATCCCGGATTTCTTCCACGTCCCCGAGCTCGGCCAGCGACAGCTGCTGGAGAAGGGAGTCGAGATAGACGATTTCCTCGCGGGCGGCGGCCATTTGCTTTTCGACGGCAATCTGGCTGTTTTTCGCTTTCGTGTACCGGCGGAAATAGCGCTGGCTGTTTTCCGAGGGGCTCAGCTGCGGGTCCAGCTCGATGCGGACCGGCTTTTGCTCCTCGTCGTAGTAATTGACGACCTCAATTTCCTTGTCGCCTTTCTTGATTTGATGAAGGGAAGAGGTCAGCAGCTCGCCGAGGATACGGTAGCGGTCCGCGTCCCTTGCGTCCTCCAGCGTTTCCTGCAGCTTTTCCAGCTTTTTGAGGTTCTTGTTTTTCTCGTTGGTCAAAAGCCGCTGGAGGTCCGACGTCCGCTGCTTGACGGTATCGCGTTCCGCCTTTTCTCCGTAAAAACGTTCCAGGCAGGCACTAATGGAAGAAAAAAGTTCTTCTTCGCCGTTTACATGGGTAAGCGGAATAACCGAAAAGAACAGCTTGCCGGTGCGCGCCTCCCGTTTGATGGCCGGATGATAGAGGTGCAAACGCATATCCTCCATCACGCTGTCGAAAGAGCTCCACAATGCTTCATCCAGCGGCAATTCCCCGGTTTCCGCGCGGACAAGCGCCCGATGGACGATTTCCCGGGCCACAAGCGGACTGATGCCGCTGAAACCGGCCACAATCCGGCCGGCCAGAGCGGAAGCATCCGCCGCCGGCCCGCCGGGAGCCGGCAGCGGCACCGTACCTTCGGAAGCGCCGCTCCCGGCGCTGTTTGTGCCGGTTCCGTCCGTCAGTACCTTGTCCGTGAATTCCGCCCGCCCGGCTTCGAGCGGATTCAGCTTCCCCTGCTCCGGGGGAGCGACGTAAGCGGTGCCGGGCAGGACGATCCGGTAAGCGCTCACCGCCGGCGTTACGTGGTGAATGCCGTCCATCACGGTGCCCGTGCGCGGGTCAACCAGGATGATGTTGCTGTGGCGGCCCATAATCTCCACCACCAGCACCTTCAGGTTGATGTCTCCCAGCTCGTCGCGCTGCCGGATGCCGATCCGGATGATCCGCTCCGAATCCGTCTGCTCGACAAATTCGATAATCCCGCCTTCGCAGTGCTTGCGGAGCAGCATGCAGAACATCGGGGGCTCCGTAGGGTTCACCCCGGTTTTCTCGGTCAAATGGACGCGGGGGAACGTCAGGTTGGCCGACAACAGCAGCTTCGGGTTCCCGGAGGAACGGAGCTGCAAAACAATATCGCTATCGGCGGGCTGATATATTTTCCCCACCCGCGCGCCGGTGAAGGCGGCGAGCTGGTGGACGATCGCCCGCACGACAAGTCCGTCTAATGCCATGGTTACACTCCATTTCCTTTCCGGAAAGCGGGCCGCCAAGTGAACGTAATCGGAGCTTTCCGGTCGCTTCGTTGCAATCCTCTCTATCATGCCATATCCGGCCCGAAATTTCATGTCCGCGAACGGTTGCAAGCGGAATTTTCCGGCTTCCGGCGAACGGCCAAAGTTGTCCCGCGCCGGTGGGATATTTTACCGCTTGTCTGAATAAATTGAGCGTATAGTCTGTCCCGCCGGCAGCCGGCGAGACGCCGCGGAAGGGGGACGAATGCCGGGCCGGCAACGGCCTTATGCGTCATCCGCCCGGGGGAATTCAACCGGCGCGGACGAGC
Organism: Gorillibacterium sp. sgz306347; assembly: GCF_059735245.1. Classification (NCBI taxonomy): domain Bacteria; kingdom Bacillati; phylum Bacillota; class Bacilli; order Caryophanales; family Paenibacillaceae; genus Gorillibacterium; species Gorillibacterium sp. sgz306347. Next base: position 36,186 of record NZ_JCAPET010000019.1, on the reverse strand, counting down.
GGTGCCGGTCCTGTGGGACAGCGGCCGGACAGGCGGCAATACGGTCGGGAGGGGAAGGTATAAAATGAATCCGAAGGCATGGTACCAGATGACGGCGGACGAAGCGACAAGAGAGCTTGCAAGCGATCCCGCCCAAGGGCTGGGCTGGGAGGAAGCGAACCGGCGCTCGGCTGAAAAGGGCCCGAACGAGCTGGCGGAGGGAAAGGGCATTTCGCCGTTCGTGCTGTTTTTAAACCAATTCAAGGATTTCATGGTTCTTGTATTAATGGGAGCGACGCTGGTGTCCGGTCTGCTGGGCGAATACCTGGACGCGATAACAATCATCGCCATCATTGTGCTGAACGGCGTGCTCGGCTTCGTCCAGGAATTCAAGGCCGAGCGTTCCCTGCGCGCGCTGCGGGAGCTGTCCGCGCCGGCGGCCAAGGTGCTGCGGGGCGGAGAGGTCCATGCGGTGAGCGCGCGGGAGCTGGTGCCGGGCGACGTGGTGCTGCTGGAGAGCGGGGACCGCATTCCGGCTGATATCCGGTTTCTGGAAGCGAATGGGCTGTACGCCGAAGAATCGGCGCTCACGGGCGAGTCGGTGCCCGTTTCCAAGCATGCAGACCCGCTGAACCGGACCGAGCTGCCGCCCGGCGACCAGCGAAACCTTGGCTTCATGGGCACGATGGTAACGCGGGGAACAGGCCGCGGACTCGTTGTCCGCACCGGAATGGAGACGGAAATGGGCAAAATCGCCGGGCTGATCCAAGGGACGGAGGAAATGCAGACCCCGCTCCAGCACCGGCTGGAGCAGCTGGGCAAAATCCTGATTCTGCTTTCGATCGGCCTGACCGTGGCGGTTGTCGCGGCCGGCATTCTGCACGGACAGCAGGCGTACACGATGTTCCTGGCCGGGGTCAGCTTGGCCGTCGCCGCCATTCCGGAAGGGCTGCCCGCCATTGTGACGGTCGCGCTTGCGCTCGGCGTGCAAAGAATGATCAAACGCAAAGCGATCGTCCGCAAGCTGCCGTCCGTAGAAACGCTGGGCTGCGCTTCGGTGATCTGCTCCGACAAAACCGGAACGCTGACGCAGAACAAAATGACCGTCACGCATCTGTGGACGGGCGGCCGCCAGCTTGAGGTAACGGGTGAAGGCTACGCTCCGGTCGGAGAAGTCTGCGAAAACGGCCGGCCGGCCGACCTGCGCAAGGACCAATCCCTGCGGCGGCTGATGCAGATCGCCGCGCTCTGCAACAACGCTTCGATCCGGGAGGAAACGGCGGAGCCGTCCGGGCGGAAGGAAAAGCTGGGCGGCGCTCCGGCCGCCCAGTGGGTGCTGAATGGAGATCCGACCGAAGGGGCGCTGGCCGTTCTCGCGGCAAAGGCGGGCGTGACGTCCGCTTCGCAGGAAGGGTTATACGTCCGCGTGAAGGAATTTCCGTTTGATTCCGAACGGAAACGGATGTCGGTGCTGCTTGAGCATCAGGGCGGCCGGGTCCTCTTTGCCAAAGGAGCCCCCGACGTGCTTATGGAGCAGTGTTCGTACATTTTATGGGACAACAAAGTGATTCCGTTTACGGGCACGCTGCGGCAAATGGTGACGCAGGCGAACGAAGGCATGGCGAAGGCGGCGCTCCGGGTGCTGGCTCTGGCGTACCGGGAAGTCAAGAGTTCGGAACGGTGCGAGGAAGCGGATGCCGCGGAGCGGGGGCTCGTCTACGTCGGTCTTGCCGGGATGATCGATCCGCCGCGCAAGGAGGTTGCGGGCGCGATTGCCCAGTGCCGCCAGGCGGGTATCAAAACCGTGATGATTACGGGCGATCATCAAGCCACGGCGGAGGCCATTGCCAGGCAGCTCGGGATGCTGCCGGCCAACGGTTGTGCGGTAAACGGAGTGGAGCTTGAGCGGATGACCGACGAGCAGCTTGACGCGAAGGTGAACGACATCTACGTTTATGCCCGGGTGTCTCCCGAGCATAAACTGCGGATTGTGCGCTCCCTGCAGCGCAAGGGGCATACCGTCGCCATGACGGGCGACGGGGTGAACGACGCGCCGGCGATCAAGGCGGCCGATATCGGCATCGCCATGGGCGGGAGCGGCACGGACGTCGCCAAGGAAGCGTCCTCGCTTGTGCTCGCCGACGACAATTTTGCCACCATTGTCGCGGCGATCGAGGAAGGACGGGGCATTTACGAAAACATCCGCAAATTTATCCGCTACCTTCTGGCCTCCAACGTCGGAGAAATTCTGACCATGTTCTTCGCCATGATGCTGGGGCTGCCGCTGCCGCTTGTTCCGATCCAGATCCTGTGGGTGAATCTGGTGACCGACGGGCTGCCCGCCATGGCCCTCGGCGTCGATCAGGCGGAGAAGGATCTGATGAAGCACAAGCCGCGTCCGGCCCGGGAAAACATTTTTGCCCGGCGGCTGGGCTGGAAAATCATCAGCCGGGGTACGCTGATCGGCCTTTGCACGCTCGCCGCCTTCTGGCTTACGCTTCAGGGCGACCCGGACAGTGGAGCGGGGCTGCTGAAGGCGCAGTCCGTCGCATTTGCCACGCTGGTCATGGCGCAGCTCATCCATGTGTTCGACTGCCGCAGCTCGCGCTCGATTTTTCACCGGAATCCGCTTCAGAACAAATACCTGGCCGCGGCCGTGCTTTCCTCGGTCGCTCTGCTGCTCTGCGTGATGTATGTTCCTTCGCTGCAGCCGGTGTTCAAAACCGTTCCGCTGGAGGCGATGGATTGGCTTCTCGTGCTTGTCGCCGCAGCGATCCCTTCCTGCTTTATGGGGGCGGGCAGCGTCCTGTCCGGCTCCGGCCGGAAGCCGGCGCGGGTCGGTCTTTCCGGCAGCCGCAGGGGATAACGAATCCTCTTTTGGCAGTTCTGGCGGCGATACGCGAAGGACGGCGGCGAATAAGCAAGCAAGGCCCCGCAGCAAGCGGACGGAATGCGAATTTTCTTGCATTCCGTCCGTTTTCCGTTATGATAGTCCTAAACGACAAGGCCCCGCCGGACGGGGCGCTTGATTTCTTTTTTCAAACTGGGGGCTTTCGCGCGTGGAATTTACCAAGATGCAGGGACTCGGAAACGATTTTATCGTTCTTGCGGGCTTGACGGAAATGCCGGCGAACGCTTCCGAACTGGCCGTCAAGTGGTGCGACCGGAACTTCGGCATCGGAGCGGACGGGCTTGTGTTCCTGCTTCCGTCCGAACGGGCCGATATCAAGATGCGCATCGTCAATTCCGACGGCTCCGAACCGGAGCAATGCGGCAACGCGGTCCGCTGCGCGGCCAAGTATATATACGATTCCGGTCTGGCTCCCCGGACTTCGCTTACGGTGGAAACGATCGGCGCGGGCGTTCAGCCGCTCGAAATCGAGGCGGAGAACGGGAAAGCCCGTACGGTAAAGGTGGACATGGGCGCCCCGGTGCTCGCAGCCCGGGAGATCCCGACGCTTCTGGAAGGAGACCGCGTGATCGGGCAGCCGCTTGCGGCCGGCGGGCGGAAGTATTCCTTTACCGCCGTGTCCATGGGCAACCCGCACTGCGTTATTTTTGTCGACGACGCGGAAAGCGTCAACCTGGCCGAATGGGGGCCCGGCATCGAAAATCATCCGTTGTTCCCCAACCGGACCAACGTTGAGTTTGTTTCCGTCCGTTCGCCCGAGCATCTGGTCATGCGGGTTTGGGAGCGCGGAGCAGGCGCCACGCTGGCTTGCGGCACCGGTGCCTGCGCGACCCTGGTGGCCGCCTCGCTGAACGGGCTTTCCGGCCGCAAGGCGGTGGTCTCGCTTGCCGGCGGAGATTTGCTGATCGAATGGAACGAGGAAGACGGCCATGTGTATATGACCGGACCGGCGGAAACCGTTTTTCGCGGCACGGTCGGCGAATGAACGAGGAGGAACGCCTGATGAAACCCGAACTGAGGGAAGCCTTGCGGACCGGTACCCTGGCCGGCGACGGCGCCATGGGAACCTACCTGTACCAGACCGGCTTCCCGATCGGCATTTCTTATGAAGAGTTTAATTTGACCAAACCCGATGTTATCCGCGGCGTCCACCGGAAGTATTACGAGGCGGGGGCCCGCTTGATTGAAACCAATACCTTTTCCGCGAACCGGGACAAGCTGGCGAAATACGGGCTGGAGGACGAAACGGCTGCGATCAACCGGGCCGGCGTCCGGCTCGCCCGGGAAGCCGTCGGGCCGGACGCCTATGTCGCGGGGGCCGTCGGCTCCATGCGCGGACTGCGGCGCCGGCGGATCGGCGATGCCGCCGTGAAGCTGGCCTTGACCGAGCAGATAACGGCTCTTCTTGAAGCGGGTGCGGATGGGATTCTGCTTGAGACGTTCTACGAACTTTCGGAAATGCTGGTGGCGGCCCGGATCGTCCGGCAGCTGGGCGACGTGCCGCTGATTTGCCAGTTCGCCACGGACGGCGGCGGCATGACGGCGGACGGCGTGCCGTTTGCGGAAGCGTTCCGCGTGCTGGCTGAAGAAGGAGCGGACGCCGTCGGCTTCAACTGCCACAGCGGGCCGGACGGCATTCTCCGGTCCATGGAGAAGCTGGGGGCTCGCCCGGCTCTGCCGCTGTCGATCTTTCCCAATGCCGGCTTGCCCGGCTATGATGAAGAGCGGCTGACCTACCGGGCGGAGCCCGACTATTTCAGCGCCAAAACGGTCCGTTTTGTCGAGCTTGGCGCCCGGATCGTCGGCGGGTGCTGCGGCACGACGCCGGAGCATATCGCGGCGGTGGCGGCCACCCTGCGCGAGCTGGCGGAAGCACCCGCGCGGCCCGCAGCGGAGCCGCCGGTGGTCCGGCAAGCGCCGGCAGCGGCGGAAGCTCCGCCTGCCGAGCCTCCCGCGCCTGCGGAGCCGTCGCTTCTCGATCTCGTGCGGGAACGCCACACGGTGATCGTAGAGCTGGATTCGCCGCGGGACCTGGCGATCGACCGTTTTCTGGCGGCCGCCGCCACACTGAAGGAGGCGGGCGTGGACGCGGTCACGATGGCGGACAACTCGCTTGCCATGACGCGCATCAGCAATTTGCCGATGGGCCATCTTGTCCGGGAAAAGTTCGGCGTCCGGCCGCTATTGCACATTGCCTGCCGGGACCGCAACGCCATCGCGACGCAGTCTCATCTGATGGGGATGAACGCCATCGGCCTGAACCATATCCTGGCGGTAACGGGCGATCCGGCCCGGTTCGGGGATCTGCCCGACGCGAGCTCCGTGTTCGACATGAACTCGCTCGATCTGATCCGGATGGCCCGCCAGCTGAACGAGGGCATCGCTTTTTCGGGCAAGCCGCTGAAGCAAAAGGCCAACTTCGTCATCGGGGCCGCGCTGGATCCGAACGTCAAGTATCTGGAAAAAGCCGTCCAGCGGATGGAGAAGAAGATTGCCGCCGGCGCCCAGTATTTTATGACCCAGCCGGTATACGACGCCGAAAAAATAGAAAAGCTGTATGAAGCCGTGAGGCATCTCGACACGCCGGTATTTCTCGGGATCATGCCGCTTATGAGCGGGCGCAACGCCGAATTTCTGCACAACGAAGTCCCCGGAATCCGCATCCCGGAGGATGTGCGCAAACGAATGGCGGGGCTTTCCGGCGAAGAAGGGCGGCGCGTCGGCGTGGAAATCGCCAAGGAGCTGCTTGACGCCGCCGTCGGCCGTTTTAACGGCATCTATCTGATGACGCCGATGCTTTTTGCCGGGATGACCGCGGAATTGACCCGGTACGTACGGGAGAAGGCGGGGCGGCCGAATGTCCTTGTCGACACCCGGAAAATGCATTAAAATAGGGTATCGGATGTGATGGAATGATACGCAGTATGACGGGATTCGGACAGGCGCAGCGGCACGGAGAAGGCTTTTCGGTCCAGGTGGAGATCAAGACGATCAACCACCGGTACGGCGAAATCTCGCTCCGGCTTCCCCGCGAATACGCGGCGCTGGAGGAATCCTTGAAGCAGGAAGCGCGCCGTCATGTCAAAAGAGGACGGACCGAAGCCGTCGTCACGGTCGAACGGGAAGCCGGCGAGGCCCAGGGAATCCGGGTGGATTGGGCTGCGGCCGACCGTTATCTGGCCGCCGCGCGGGAGCTTGCCGGCCGCTACGGTTTAAAGGAAGACGTGGGAGTGCGGGAGCTGATCGCCGTTCCGGGCGTGCTGCAATTCGCGGAGCCCTCGTCTCCGGCCGGAGACGAGATGGAACGGGAAATCACGCTTTGTTTCCGGGACGGGCTGAAGGCGCTCATGGGCATGCGCGAAGCGGAGGGCCAGCATCTGCGGGCGGACCTGGCCGAACGCCTGAACGTTTTGAAGGAGTTTCACGAGCAGCTGCGCGTTCTCGCCCCTGGGGCTTCCGCCGAATACCTGGAGAAGCTGAAGCAGCGGATTCGGGAAGTGCTGGACGGGGTCCAGGTGGAGGAGCAGCGGCTTTTGACGGAAGCCGCCTTATATGCCGAGCGCGTCAACGTGGATGAGGAGCTGACCCGGCTGGAAAGCCATTTTGCCCAGTTCCTGCTTCTGCTGGACGGTGACGAGCCGGCGGGCCGCAAGCTCGATTTTCTCATTCAGGAAATGAACCGGGAAGTGAATACAGTCGGCTCGAAGGCGAATCATGCCCGCATGGCCGGCATTGTGGTGGAAATGAAAGCGGAGCTGGAGAAAATCCGCGAGCAAGTGCAAAATATCGAATAACCGACGCCGCCTGCGTCAGCCGGCCATCCGGCCGGCGGCAAACCTGCATGGGAGGAACTACATGGCCATCAAACTCATTAACATCGGTTTCGGCAACATCGTTTCCGCAAACCGCATCATTTCCATCGTGAGTCCGGAATCGGCTCCGATCAAACGGATTATCCAGGAAGCGAGAGACCGCCATATGCTCATCGACGCCACTTACGGCCGCCGGACGCGAGCGGTCATCATCACCGACAGCGATCATGTCATCCTGTCCGCCGTTCAGCCGGAGACGGTGGCGCACCGCTTGTCGAACAAGGACGATGACAACGATGAGTAGCGAACTGACCCAATCCAAAGAGCGCGGCATTCTGATCGTTCTTTCCGGCCCTTCCGGCGTTGGCAAAGGCACGGTTTGTTCCGCGTTGCGCCAATGCACGAGCGACCTGGTATACTCCGTTTCGGCCACGACGAGAACCCCCCGGCAGGGCGAACAGGAAGGCGTCAATTATTTCTATAAGAGCAAAGAGCAGTTTTTGTCGATGATCGAAAAAGACGAGCTGCTGGAGTGGGCCGAATACGTCGGAAACTACTACGGGACCCCCAAGGACTTTGTGCTGCAAACCTTGGAGCAGGGCAAGGACATCATTCTGGAGATCGATGTGCAGGGCGCGCTCAAGGTGAAGCAGAAATTCCCGGAAGGCGTATTCATTTTCCTGCTTCCGCCTTCGCTCGACGAGCTGGAGCACCGGATCGTCGGACGCGGCACGGACAGCGAGGACGCGATTCAAAACCGCATGTCGGCCGCCAGGGATGAGCTCGCCATGGTCCGCTATTACGATTACGCGATTGTAAATGACCGGGTCGATCTGGCCTGCGGCCGCATACAATCCATACTGGCGGCGGAGCACTACAAGCGGGAGCGGGTTATGCCCGCGATTACAAGATGGTTGGAAGGGGTGCGCTAAACATGTTATATCCTTCGATAGACAAATTGCTCGACAAGGTCGACAGCAAATACTCCCTCGTGGTGGCGGCGGCCAGAAGAGCCCGCATGCTGCGTGAAGGAGCGGAGCCGGAGATCGCCAATCCGAAAGCTCACAAAATGGTCGGTGTGGCGCTCGAGGAGCTTTACCACGACAACATCCGTTATGAAAAGCTGCCGAGCAAAGATACGGTAAAATAATTCCGATACCGAAATAAGGCACGGACTTGTCCGTGCCGCCGGCATGAACGAAAAACCCTCTTTTCCGGAAGAGGGTTTTTCGTTTGGGGGGATGACGAAAGAGCAGGCGGTCCGCCTCGCCCTCATAGGGCGGAAGCCTACTGGCGCTGGGCCAGGTTCAGGGCGATGTCGGCATTTTGCACATCCATCTGGATTTGTTTGGCGACGTCGAAGGCGTTGTACAGCCCTTTGCGCTGCATGTAAGAGAAAATTTGCTCGTGCATTTTGATCGCCTTGTCCAGCTGGCCGACAAGCGTGTTCCGGACCTCGGGGGTAGCGGATTCGGTAATGGCGGTGGCATAGTTTTTAATGCCGGTTTTGGCGGCGTTCAGCAAATCGGTTGCGATCACCTGGTCGGTCAAGGCGCTCATACCGGTCAAATTTTCGACTAGCGTGTTCATGGTTGCCTCCTCTTGAAATGGATTTTTAGACAAGCAGGCTCCGCAGCTGTTGGATGTCTTGAACCCCGCTGTTTACGTCGTTTTGCAAAAGACCCTTCAGCTCCTGGCACTGAACGAGCGGAAGCATCGTTTGGCTTTTGGTCAGGCATACGGTCTTGAAGGTAAGCAATTCATGCAAATCCAGCGTTTCATGAACGCCCAATTTTTGATGGGACATCGCGATCACCTCCTGTTCGGTGGTATTTTGAGCCGCCGGGAATTCAATTATGTACGGAAACGGACAAACCGGATCTATTCCGCTTGTTCGTCGAACACGTGTTCGTTTATAATGAAAGGAACGGCGCGGTTGTCGGAAAAAAGCGCGGCGTTTATACTTGATAGGAATGACTTCAGCCACCGGATGCCGGGACAGCGGGGAGAACCGGCCCGGGCGCGGGCGAAGCGGAGCATACGACAAACGGATCAACCTTTTCGGGTTGATGTTTTTATAAAGAGGAGTGATCGAGATGAACGGAAAATCAATCCTGCTGGGCGTAAGCGGCGGCATCGCCGCGTATAAAGCGGCCGCCTTGTGCAGCAAGCTGACCCAGGCCGGGGCGGACGTGCATGTGGTCATGACCGAATCCGCCACCAAGCTGGTCGGGCCGGCCACGTTCCAGGCGCTATCGCACCGCGCGGTTCGGGTGGAAACGTTCCAGCAGGCCGAACCGGGCGTGATCGCCCACATCGACTCGGCGGACAATGCCGATGCCGTGCTGGTGGCGCCCGCAACGGCGAACATCCTCGCCAAGATGGCGCACGGCATTGCGGACGACATGCTGAGCACCGTCCTGCTGGCGGCCACCGCGCCGATTCTGGTTGCTCCGGCCATGAACGTCCACATGTACGAGCATCCGGCGACACAGGCGAACATGGAGATTTTGCGGAAGCGCGGGGTCATCTTCCTGGAGCCGGGCGTCGGCCCGCTCGCCTGCGGGTATGTCGGGAAAGGAAGAATGGCGGAGCCGGAAGACATTTTGCGCACGGTGGCCACGTTCTTCGAACGGCAGCAGGAACGTCCCCTGGCGGGGAAACGGGTGCTGGTCACGGCCGGCGGAACCGTGGAACGCCTTGACCCGGTGCGCTATTTTACGAACGATTCCTCGGGAAAAATGGGTTTTGCCGTTGCGGCGGCGGCCCGGGACATGGGGGCGGCGGTCACTCTGGTTGCCGCCAGAGTTTCCGAGCCGCTGCCGGAAGGCGTCGAGACGGTTCGTGTCGAATCGGCGCTGGACATGCATGCCGCCGTAATGGAACGGGCGGATGCCTGTGATGTGGTGGTCAAGGCGGCGGCGGTCGCCGATTACCGTCCGGGTCAGGTTTACGCGGAGAAAATCAAGAAGGCGGGAGACGAGCTTCAGGTTACGCTGATCAAAAACCCGGATATTCTGGAGGAGCTCGGGCATCGGGACGCGCGGCCGTTTCTGGTCGGCTTTGCCGCCGAAACGGAAAACCTTGAGCACAACGCGGTTGAAAAATTGCGGCGCAAGAACTGTGACCTGATCGCGCTCAATGACGTTTCCCGTAGCGATGCGGGCTTCGGCACGGACCGTAACGCGCTGACGGTATACGGCAGGGACGGACTGGTGGAGGAAATGCCACTGATCGGCAAGCGCGAAGCGGCGGAAAGGCTGCTCCGGCTCGTCGCCGAACGGCTGGGCGGGCCGGGTGAAGCCTGATGTACGCCAAAGTTGTCGTCGACGTTTCCGCCCGTCAAACCAACCGGCCGTTTGATTATGCCGTGCCCGAAGCGCTTGCTCCCTGGATCGAGGTCGGCAGCCGGGTCGGCGTGCCGTTTGGGGGACGGACGGTGCTGGGCTTTGTGATCCAGCTTGCGGACCAAACAGACGTGGACCCGAAGAAGCTGAAGGCGGTCGATCACGTGATGGACATGTACCCGCCGCTTACCCCGGAGCTCGTTGAGCTTGCCCGCTGGATGAGCCGGAAGTACATCTGCCACGAGCTTGCCGCGCTTCAGGCGATGATTCCGGGAGCGCTCAAGGCCAAATACGAACGGTACATTACGGTGAGCGACAAAGAAGAAGCCGGCCCGTGGCGCATCCGGATCACCGGCCAAGAAGAGGTCGTCCGCTATATCCGGGAGAAAGGCGGAGTGCCGCTTGACGCCCTGCTCGCGCGGTTCCCGGAGGAAAGCATGTGGATCAAGGAGCAGATTCGCACCGGCGCGCTGCTCGAAACGCAAGCCATCCGCAACCGGCTGGCCAAAAAGACGGCGCTGACGGTGTTTCCGCCGTCCGACCCGGAAGCGCTGGCCGCAAAAACGGCGGAGCTGCCCGCGAACGCGGTCCGGCAAAAGGAAGTGCTTCTCTTTCTGGCGGAGCATCCCGAGCCCGTCAAGCTGACCGACCTGATGGTCCGCCTGAACGTCGGGGCGGGAACCGTGAAGGGGCTCGCCGACAAGGGCTGGATCGAGCTTCGCGAGGTCGAGCTGCTTCGCGATCCTTATGCCGGAAGAAGCTTCACGCGGACCCGTCCGCTGCCGCTCACGCCCGAGCAGGCCAGCGTGTTCCAGCCGATCCGCCAATCGGTGGTGCGTTCCGATCACCGGGTGTTTCTTCTGCACGGGGTGACGGGCAGCGGCAAGACCGAGGTTTATTTGCAGGCGATTCAGCAGTGCCTCGATCTCGGCCGGGAGGCGATCGTGCTCGTGCCGGAAATTTCGCTGACCCCCCAAATGGTCGAACGGTTCAAAGGCCGCTTCGGAGACGAGGTCGCCGTGCTGCACAGCCGACTGTCCACCGGAGAGCGCTACGACGAGTGGCGCAAAATCAGCATGAAGCAGGTCCGGGTGGTGATCGGGGCCCGTTCGGCGGTATTTGCGCCGTTTACCCGGCTCGGGCTGATTATCATAGACGAAGAGCATGAAACCTCGTACAAGCAGGAAGAAAGCCCGAAATACCACGCCCGCGAGGTGGCCGTCGAAAGGGCGCGCCGCCACGGAGCGGCGGTGGTGCTGGGGTCGGCAACGCCTTCGCTGGAAAGCTTCCACCGCGCGGTTCACCCGCCGGCTCCGGGCGAGACTCCGTTCCAGCTGCTGACGATGAAGCAGCGGGTCGAGAACCGTCCGCTCCCTCCCGTGCATATTGTAGACATGCGGGCGGAGCTGCAGGAGGGCAACCGCTCCATGTTCAGCCGTCCGCTTTACCGGGCGCTGGAGCAGCGGCTGGAGCGCGGCGAGCAATCGGTGCTGCTGCTGAACCGCCGCGGCTACTCCACCTTCGTCATGTGCCGGACCTGCGGGCACACCCTGCAGTGTCCGCACTGCGACATTTCGCTGACGTACCACCAAAGCTCGCGGCTCGTGCGCTGCCATTACTGCGGCCACGCGGAGCGCTCGCCTTCGGAATGCCCGGAATGCGGCAGCGCGCACATCCGCTTTTTCGGAACGGGCACGCAGAAGGTGGAAGAGGAGCTGGCCCGCCTGTTTCCGGGCATTCGGGTCATTCGCATGGACGTGGATACCACAAGCGAGAAGGGCTCGCACGAAAAATGGCTGACCATGTTCCGCAACAAGCAGGCCGACGTGCTGCTTGGAACGCAGATGGTCGCCAAAGGCCTGGACTTTCCCGACGTCACCCTGGTCGGCGTCATCGCCGCCGACACGGTGCTGGGCCTGCCCGACTTCCGGGCGGCGGAGCGCACCTTTCAGCTGCTTACGCAGGTAGCCGGCCGCGCCGGCCGGCACCAGCTGCCGGGCGAGGTTTACGTCCAGACCTATAACCCCGAGCATTACAGCGTCCAGCGTTCCTCGGAGCACGACTACGAGGGCTTTGTCCGGCAGGAGCTGGAGGTGCGGCGGGACTGCGGGTATCCGCCGGAATGCGGCCTTATTCTGCTGACCCTGTCGCATCCCGAGCTTCCGCTGCTGGTCCGCGCGGCCGAGGGATTGGCTTCCCGGCTCAAGGAAGCGGCGCGGCAAGCCGGTCTTTACCATGACGGCATGACGCCGGAGGCCGGAGACCTCTTCGCGGGCGCGGAAGGCCCCGGAAGCCTGCCTCCGCTCGGCCGCATGGAGGTGCTCGGCCCCGTCGCGTCCCCGATCCCCCGCATCAAGGATAGATATCGGTTCCGCTGCATGATAAAATATCGGGGAAGCGCCGACGTAACCGAGGTCGTGAACAAGGCGGTTTCCGCTTTTGACGACCTCGCGGCCAAACAAAACCTGCAGATCAGCGTCGACGTCGATCCGCAGATGATGATGTAAGTTCTCCGGGCGGCGAAGCCCGGCTGCTTTTACTACAAGAATTGGAAGGTGCTGCTGCATGGCCATCAGAATTATTGTCAAAGACCCCGATCCGGTGCTGCGCGAGGTCGCCAAACCGGTTGCGAAAGTAACCCGCAACATCCAGAAGCTGCTGGACGACATGGCGGACACGATGTACGACGCTCCGGGCGTCGGCTTGGCGGCTCCGCAAATCGGCATTTCCAAGCGTGTGATCGTGATGGACGTCGGAGACGAGCACGGGCTGATCCAGCTCGTGAATCCGGTCATCGTTCATAAGGAAGGCGAGCAGCTCGGTCCGGAAGGCTGCCTGAGCATTCCGGCGCTGATGGGCGATGTGCGCCGGGCGATGAAGGTGCGGGTGCGCGGGCTCGACCGGGACGGCAACGAAATCGAAATCGAAGGCGAAGAGCTGCTTGCCCGCTGCATCCAGCACGAAGTGGACCATTTGAACGGCGTTCTATTCACGGATGTGGCCGAGCGGGTATACCGCGAGGAAGAGCGGGACGGCAAAGACGGGGAAGGCGGCAGGAAATGAACAAGCCGCGCATATTGTTTATGGGGACGCCCGATTTCGCCGTCCCTTCTTTGCGTGTTTTGCTGGAGGAAGGGTACCTTGTTGTCGGCGTCGTAACCCAGCCGGACCGGCCGAAAGGGCGCAAGCGCGTTCTGACGCCTTCGCCGGTGAAAGAAGAAGCGCTGAAGCACGGGCTGCCGGTACTGCAGCCGGAACGGATGCGCCGGCCCGAAGCGGTGGCGGAGGTGGCGGCCCTTGCCCCCGACCTCATCGTGACGGCCGCTTACGGCCAGATTCTGCCCAAGGCGGTGCTGGACATCCCGGCTTACGGCTGCATCAACGTGCACGGCTCTTTGCTGCCGAAGTACCGGGGCGGCGCGCCGATCCAGTATGCCGTCATGGGAGGCGAAAGCGAAACCGGCGTCACGATCATGTACATGGCGGAGGGGCTTGACACGGGCGACATGCTGGCCAAGGTCGTCGTGCCGGTCACGGACGAGGATACGAGCGGCACGCTGTTCGACAAGCTCGCAATCGAAGGCGCCGAGCTGCTGCGCCGCACCCTGCCGGCCCTGCTGGCGGGGGAATTGACGCCCGAGCCGCAGGACGATGCGCTTGCCACTTACGCGCCGACGCTCAAACGCGAGGACGAACGGATTGACTGGACGCGTCCCGCCCGCGAGGTGTTCAACCGGATCCGCGGCCTGAATCCGTGGCCGGGCGCGTTCACGCTGCTGTCGGGCGAGGTGTTTAAAATCCGCGCGGCCCTTCTGCCCGCGGGCGACCCATCCAGCCGGGAAGGCCGGCCGGGCGAGGTGCTGGAGGCGGGGCCGGAGGGGATTCTGGTCGCCGCCGGGGACGGAGCGGTTCTGCTGACCCAGGTGCAGCCGGCCGGCAAAACGACAATGGACGCCGCCGCGTTTGTCAGAGGCGGAGGAATCCGGAAAGGCGCGGTGCTCGGTGAGTGACAAGCGGACAGGAAACGGCGGAGGACGTCCGAATCGGTCCGGCGCCAAGGCGAATGCGCGCGAAACGGCGATGGACATCCTGACGCGCGTTGAAACGGACCGGTCCTACAGCAATCTGCTTTTGAATCAATACCTGCAAAAGCGGGAGCTTTCCCGCCCCGATGCGGGGCTGGTTACCGAGCTGGTGTACGGGACAATTCAAAGGCTGAACACGATCGACTACCATCTGGGCCGTTTTGCGGCCAAAGGGCTGGACAAGCTGGAGCCTTGGGTGCGCAATTTGCTGAGGCTGAGCTTTTACCAGCTTTCTTATTTGGACCGGATTCCGCCGCACGCCGCGGTGAGCGAGGCGGTCGAGATCGCCAAACGCAGAGGACACCGGGGGATATCCGGCATGGTAAACGGCATTCTCCGCAACGTACTGCGGCGGAAGGCCGAGCTTGTCCCGGAACCGGCCCTTCCGGAGACCGTCCGCCTTTCGCTGGCGCATTCGCATCCCGAATGGCTGGTGAAGCGCTACGTCGAACGGTACGGCGCCGAAACGGCCGGCCGCATCTGTGCCTCCAACAACGAGCCGCCTTCGGCAAGCGTGCGCGTCAACAGTCTCAAGGCTTCGCCGGACCAACTGCTGGAGCGCCTCCGGGAAGCGGGCCTGCGTGCGCGCCGGTCGGCTTTAGCCGAGCCGGGGCTTGTCGTGGAGGGCGGCGGCAACCTGGCGCAAAGCGAATGGTACGAGGCGGGCGAGCTCAGCATTCAGGATGAAAGCTCCATGCTTGTGGCGGCGGCCGTGGCGCCGGCTCCCGGCATGGAGGTGCTGGACTGCTGCGCGGCACCGGGCGGAAAAACCGCCCACATGGCGGAGCTGATGGAGGACCGGGGCCGCGTCATTTCATGCGACGTGCATGAACACAAGCAGGCGCTGATCGAAAGCCAGGCGGCCCGGCTCGGGCTCGGCTGCGTCCGGACGGTTGTCTCGGACGCGAGGGAACTCGGCAAGGCGTTTGCGCTTGAAAGCTTCGACCGGATTCTGCTGGACGCTCCCTGCTCCGGACTTGGCGTGATCCGGCGCAAGCCGGATTTGAAATGGACCAAGCAGGAGGCTGATATCACCGCCATTGCCGGGCTTCAGCAAGAGCTGCTTGAAGCGGTGCACGGGCTTTTGAAGCCAGGCGGCATTCTCGTCTACAGCACCTGCACCACGGAGCCGGAGGAAAACGCGGTTCAGGTGCGGCGGTTTCTGGAGCGGCATCCGCAGTTCGCGCTCGCCCCGTTTCCGCCCGGATTTTTCGCCGGAGGGCCGGCAAAAGCTGCGGCCGATGCCGCCGGCTCTTTGCCGGTTCCCGCGCCGGACGCTCCTGCAGGCGCCGCCCCGGCGGTTCCCGCGCCGGACCGGCTCGAAGCGCTGAGGCGGGAAGCGGCGGCCGGCATGGTTCAGCTGCTGCCGAGCGATTACGGCACGGACGGCTTTTTTATCGCCCGTTTGGTCAAAACGGGCTCACCTATGATAAAATAATGGGATGAACGAAGCGCCGCCGCCTTTTGGCTGCGGAGCCGTTCCATTCTGAATTACAGGCAGGGATGAAGTGAAACCTTTCGTTTACGATTTGACATATGACGACTGGCAGCAATGGGCGAAAGACAACAAGGAGCCTTCCTTCCGGGCGGGACAAATTTTTGACTGGCTTTACGTGAAAAGAGTCACCCGATTCGAGGACATGACCAATTTGTCCAAATCGCTCCGGGACAAGCTGGAGGACCAGTTCCGGTTTGTGGCCCTGAAGGAAATCGCCCGGCAGGAGGCGAAGGACGGCACTGTCAAGCTGCTGTTCGAGCTGCAGGACAAAAACGCCATTGAAACGGTCATCATGAAGCATGACTACGGCAACAGCGTTTGTGTCACCACACAGGTCGGCTGCCGGGTCGGCTGCACGTTTTGCGCCTCGACCCTCGGCGGCCTGAAGCGCGATCTGGCCCCTGGCGAGATTGTCGCCCAGGTGGCGGAAGCCCAGCGCCTGCTCGACGCAACGGGAGAACGGGTCAGCAGCATCGTAGTGATGGGCATCGGCGAGCCGTTCGAAAATTACGACGCCACGATGAAATTCCTGCGCGTGATGATCCACGAAAAAGGGCTCAACATCGGCCAGCGGCACATCACGGTGTCCACAAGCGGAATCGTGCCGGGCATCCGGGCTTTTGCCGACGAGGACACGCAGATCAACCTGGCGCTTTCGATTCACGCGCCGAACGAAACCCTGCGCTCCAAGCTGATGCCGGTCAACCGCCGGTATTCGCTCGCCGAAGTGATCGAAGCGTGCAAATATTACGTGGAGAAGACAGGCCGGCGCATCACGTTTGAATACGCCCTGATGGGCGGCGTCAACGACAGCAAAGAGCATGCCGAAGAGCTGGCTGCGCTTCTCAAGGAGCATTTTCCGCTGTCTCACGTCAATCTGATTCCTGTCAACTACGTCCACGAACGGAAGTACACCCGGACGGAGCGCGACGATATTTTCGCCTTCCAGCGGGTGCTGGAGCGCAGCAAAATCAATGCGACCATTCGGCGGGAGCAGGGAAGTGACATTGCGGCGGCGTGCGGGCAACTGCGCGCCAAGCATATGGAGTCGAGTGCGAAGAGGTGATGGGGATGAGAACAGCGACCCGGACGGACATTGGAAACGTCCGCTCCGTGAACGAGGACCGGGCACTTGTGGTGCCCGATCTGCACGGATTTGCCCTGGCGATTGTGGCTGACGGCATGGGCGGCCACCAGGCGGGGGACACGGCAAGCCAGCTGGCCGTTGAAATGATTCGGGAGCGCATGCTCCGGCTTGCGGAGGATACCCCCGAAGCCGAGCGGGAACGGATGATTTCGGAGGCGGTATCCGACGCGAACCGGACGATCTATGAAATGGCGGAAAGCCGGGAGCAGTTCAAAGGGATGGGAACGACCGTTGTGGTCGTGCTGGCCACCGAAACGCGGCTGCATGTCGCCCATATCGGCGACAGCCGGGCTTATTTGTGCCGCGGCGGAGAAGTGCTTCAGCTGACGGAAGACCACTCGCTTGTGAACGAGCTTGTCAAGTCCGGCCAGCTGACGAAGCAGGAGGCGGAAAGCCACCCCCGGCGCAACGTGCTGACGCGGGCGCTCGGAACGGACGAAAGCGTGGCGGCGGACATCACCCAGGTGGACTGGAGCCCGGGCGATATCCTGCTGCTTTGCAGCGACGGTTTGAGCGGCCTTTTGCCGGAAGAAAAGCTGTGCGCCCTGGTGCGTCCCGACCAGGACCTCGAAGAAGTGGCGGACCGCCTGGTAGCCGGAGCGCTGGCCGCAGGCGGAGACGATAACATTACGGTCGTCCTGCTGGAAAATACGCCGTCGGATACGACGCGGAAGGGGGGATGACATGATCGGTCAGACGCTTGCCGGAAGATATGAAATACTGGACCGGGTCGGCGGTGGAGGAATGGCGCTTGTCTACAAGGCACGCGATATTCTGCTGAACCGGATTGTGGCCGTCAAGGTGCTGCGCTCCCAGTTCGTACACGACGAGGAGTTTATTCAGCGCTTCCGGAGAGAGGCGCAGTCCGCGGCGGCCTTGTCCCATCCGAACGTGGTGAGCATCTATGATGTCGGCCAGCGGGAGGACACGCATTACATTGTCATGGAGTACGTGGAAGGGCGCACGCTGAACGATCTGATCAAGGAGCGGGCCCCCCTTCAGGTAGAGGAAGCGGTGGGCATCGCCGCCCAGATTTGCGACGCCCTCGACCATGCGCACAGCAACCAGATCATCCACCGGGACATTAAACCGCACAACATCCTGATCGGGCGAAACGGCCGCATCAAGGTAACGGATTTCGGGATCGCCCGGGCGGGCTCGTCCAGCAGCATCACCCAGACCGGCTCGGTGGTCGGCTCGGTGCACTATTTCTCGCCCGAGCATGCAAAGGGGACCGCGGCCGGCGCCAAGTCGGACATCTACTCGCTTGGCATCGTCTTGTACCAGATGCTGACGAGCGAGCTTCCGTTTTCCGGCGAAAGCCCGGTCAGCGTGGCGCTCAAGCATTTGCAGGAGAACGTGGAGGATCCGCGCCGGATCAATCCGCTCATCCCGCAAAGCGTCGAGAACGTGATTTTGCGCGCAATGCGAAAAAATCCCGAGGAGCGGTACCGGTCGGCCCGGGAAATGCTCGCGGACCTGGAAACCTGTCTGCGGCCCGAACGGAGAAATGAGGAAAAGGTTCATTTCGCCGACATCGACGAAGAGGACGACGAGCGCACCAGGGTCGTGCCGGCCATCCGGCCGGAGAGCTACCGGCCGGAAAATTACGGCCAGGAAGGCTACGCCTCGCGCCGTTCCCAGGAGAAGGCGTCCCCGTCCGCGGCGGCGGACGGCGCTTCCGCCAAGAAAGAGAAAAGATGGGTCAAGCCGGCCATCTGGGGAGCGGTGTTCCTGATCGTGGTGATCGGACTTCTGATCGCCGCCAACCAGGTCAAGAAAATGACCGCTTCGCCGGAAGATGTGGCGGTTCCGGACGTCACCGGAAAGCAGATCGAGGCCGCCAAGGTGCTTTTGGAGCAGCAAAACCTGAAGCCGGTTATCAATTACATCCCGGACCCCGAGGTGCAGGTCGATTACGTCATCAAGCAATCTCCCGAATTCGGGATGAAGGTAAAGCCCGATGCGGAAGTGCGTCTTGACGTCAGCACAGGACCGGAAGAGCAGCCGCTTGCCGATTACACCGGCAAACAGATCGACGAGACAGTCGAAGCTCTTGCCGCGCTCGGCATGGAAGCGGACCGGATTTTGACGGAGGAGGACTTCTCCGACGAGCCGGCAGGCACGATTCTGGAGCAAACCCCGGTTGCGGGAGAAGCCGTGAATTACAAAACCGATACCGTCACGTTTAAAGTGAGCCAGGGCAAACAGCAGATTACCATGCCCGACCTGGTCGGCAAGAAGCTGGATGTCGCCAAATCGATGCTCACGGCCCGCGGACTGACGATCCGGGAAAGCAACATTATCACGCGGCCAAGCTTCGAGCAGCCCGA
Source organism: Gorillibacterium sp. sgz306347 (assembly GCF_059735245.1). Taxonomy (NCBI): domain Bacteria; kingdom Bacillati; phylum Bacillota; class Bacilli; order Caryophanales; family Paenibacillaceae; genus Gorillibacterium; species Gorillibacterium sp. sgz306347. Next base: position 17,074 of record NZ_JCAPET010000019.1, on the reverse strand, counting down.
AGGAACGGTTTACGAGCAGTATCCTTACGCGCCCGGCGAAGACGTGAATGAAGGCGCGGCCGACATTACGCTGTACGTTTCCGGCGGTAGACCGGAAGACGCCAAGGACGCGACGTTTACGGTAGGCCCGGTGCCGCCGGCCAAAAGCGGAGCGGCTTCGACCGTACTGATCAAAGTGTCGGACGTCCAGTCGGAAAACCGGGTAGTCGCCACGGTCTCCATCAACGCCGAGAAGGTGTTCGACGTGCCGGTGGTGGTCACCAGGGATCGTCCGGCCAAAGTCGAAGTGCTGCGGGACAATTCGCTGTTTAAAACCTACACCTTTACCTATGACATGTACCTGAATACGATCAACACGCCCAAGCCGACTCCGACGCCTACCCCGGCTTCTACCGAGTCCGCCCCCCCGCCATCGACGGGGACGACCGAGACGCCCGGCTCCGGGGATGAGGACGGAAACGACGACGGCGAATCGTCTCCATCCGGACCGGACGCTCCGTCCGGTGAAGGGCAGGGAGGCTGACGCATGCCCAATGGCCTGATCATCAAAGCCCTGAGCGGCTACTATTACGTTCTGCCCGACGGATGCTCGCCGGATGCGGAGGAGCCGGTGCAGTGCAGGGCGCGGGGCGTGTTCAAAAAACGCAAGATCTCCCCTCTCGTCGGGGACCGGGTTGTATACAGCCTGACGGAGAACGGGGAGGGCACGGTGGACGAGATCGGGCCGAGAACCACGGAGCTGATCCGGCCGCCCATCGCCAACGCGGAGCTGGCCGTCCTCGTTTTTTCCGTCGCGGAGCCGGCTTTTAATCCGCAGCTTCTGGACAAATTCCTGGTGCATATCGAATCGGCCGGGCTGGACACCGTCATTGTGCTGACCAAAACCGACCTGGCCGCCGACAGCGCCGAGCTGGCTTCCCGGATCGCGCCTTACCGCGACATGGGCTATGAAATTTTTTCAACCAGCTCCAGATACGGCCGCGGGATCGAGGAGGTCCGCCAGCGGCTGGCCGGACGCGTGAGCGTCTTTTCGGGCCAGTCCGGGGTAGGCAAATCCTCCTTGCTGAACGCCATGCTGCCCGGCCTGCGGCTGGAGACCAACGAGATCAGCAGCCGGCTGGGGCGGGGCAAGCACACGACCCGCCATGTGGAGCTGATTCCGCTCGAAGGCGGCGGCTGGGTGGCCGATACGCCGGGCTTCAGCCAGCTTGATTTCGAAGGCCTGGAAGCGGAGGACCTCGGCTGGTGCTTCCGGGATTTCCGGGGACCGGCGGAAGCCTGCCGGTTCCGCGGGTGTCTCCACCACAAGGAACCCGGCTGCGCCGTGGTCCGAGCAGTGGAGGAAGGCTCCGTCGCCCCCTGGAGACGGGAGCATTATCTGCAGTTCTTGACGGAAATCCAGGAGAGAAAACGGAGGTATTGACGTGCACCCCTTGCGAATCGCACCCTCGATCCTGTCTGCCGATTTTTCCCGGCTTGCGGAGGAAATCCGCGAGGCGGAACAAGGCGGGGCGGACTGGTTTCACATCGACATCATGGACGGCCATTTTGTTCCGAATCTGACCTTCGGGCCGGGCGTGGTCAAGGCCGTGCGGCCGGTTACCGCGCTCCCGTTCGACGTCCATCTGATGCTCGACAATCCCGATGCTTTTATTCCCGCGTTTGCGGCGGCGGGCGCCGATTACATTACGGTTCACGCGGAAGCGTGCCTGCACCTGCACCGGACGCTTCATTTGATCCGGGACAACGGAGCCAAGCCCGGCGTTGTGCTCAACCCGGCGACGCCCGTCGAATGGATCCGCCACATTCTGGAGGACATCGACCTGGTTCTGCTCATGACCGTAAACCCGGGCTTTGGCGGGCAGTCCTTCATTCCGGGCGTCATTCCGAAAATCCGCGAGCTGCGAAAGCTGCTGGACGAAAAAGGACTCCAGCGCGTGCACATTGAAGTGGACGGCGGGATCAACGCCAAAACCGCCGCGCTTGTCGCTGAGGCGGGTGCGGATGTGCTGGTGGCCGGCAACGCGGTGTTCGGGGAACCGGACCGTGCGGAAGCGATCCGCCTGATCCGGCAAGGAGGGGAAACCCGTGCGTAAAGCGCTGGAAATGATCGGCTTCAGTCTGCTGACCGCGATCAGCCTCTGCATCTTCATGCAGATTCCGAACTTTTTCAAATACGCCTTCTCCCTGCTTGCGCTGTACATCGGGTATCGGCTGTTCAAGCGTAACGACGGATGGGGATTTCGGAGCGGTTATCTTGCGCTCAGTCTGGTTTTCACTCTGTTGTTTGCCGCGGTATACACGGCGCTCGCTTATCTGAACGGCTGGTACATCAATCCCGACTTCACGCAAAACGTCTGATGCAAACCGTCCGCTGGCGCCGGCGCCGTCCGGTACGGGAAAGTCGCAGGAATAACCCGGCACGCCCGGTCATAAAATGGGTTGCAGGAGCGAAGGACCGCTTCTGCGGCCTTTTTTTGATGATCGGAACGTTCGGGACCTGCATATAGTGTAAGGTGCCTTGGGCGACGGCGGGAAAAACGACACTAATGGAGCGGGAGGCGGTTGACGATGAAATTCTACACGATCAAACTTCCCAAGTTTTTGGGCGGCTTTGTCAAAGCCTTGTTGAATACCTTCAGCAAAAACAGCTGAACGCGGAGGGGAACGGGGACAACCAAACTGTGCGATCCGGGAAAGCCCGGAACAAAAAAAGCACCTGGCCAGCAGGTGCTTTTCGTTCGACCGCCAAACGGCGGTTGCTTGATTTTCGGGCGGAGTCTTCGGCATCGAAAGGCGGATGCGCCCGGAAAAAACAGGCAAAAAAACACCGCGTGGATTACACGCGGGTTACTTTGCCGGCTTTGAGGGCACGGGTGCTTACATAAACGCGCTTCGGTTTACCGTCGACGAGAATGCGTACTTTCTGTACATTAACGCCCCAGGTGCGCTTTGTCTTATTGTTGGCGTGGGAAACGTTGTTGCCCGATTTCGGCGCACGGCCAGTCACATAACATTTGCGGGACATTCACTACACCTCCTTACGATTATCGGAGAAGTCCGTTCATTTTCTAATGGCTAAAAACACACTAGAACATAATAGCACAGCCAAAAACGGCTAGTCAACCAAATTTCCCGAACGAATCCGGCCAAATCGCAAATTGGATTTCTTTCTGCGGTTGAATATAGTACAATGAGAAGTAATCTACAATCTTTAAGAAACCAAAGGTGAGGGACAATGCCGATCGAACTCGTTAGCGAAAAAGGAAATGTGCATGTAACCGATCAGGTTGTAGCGGTTTTGGCCGGTTCGGCCGCGCTCGATTGCTACGGCTTGGTGGGAATGTCTTCCCGCAAACAATTCAAGGACGGGATTGCCGAGCTGCTGCGGCGCGAAAATCTGACCCGCGGGGTCGAAATCCGGAATGAAGCCGACGGGCTGAACATCGATCTTTACATCATCGTCAGCTATGGAACCAAAATTTCCGAGGTAGCGCACAACGTGCAAAACCGGGTAAAGTATGTGCTGAATGAAGTGGCAGGCTTGAAAGTCGATTTCGTAAATATAATCGTTCAGGGCGTCCGCGGCGTGTGACCCTACCGGAAGGAGATATTTTCTTGAGTAAGCGCTTTACAGTCATAGACGGAACCGATTTTGCCCGCATGGTGATCTCGGGCGCCGACAACCTGAGAAACAATGTCAATAACGTGAACGCGCTCAACGTGTTCCCCGTTCCGGACGGCGATACCGGCACGAACATGAACTTGACCATGACTTCGGGCATGGAAGAAATGAAACGCCGGCCGTCTGCCGAAATCGGCAAGGCTGCGGACGCGTTGTCCAAAGGGCTTCTGATGGGCGCCCGGGGCAATTCCGGCGTTATCCTGTCCCAATTGTTCCGGGGCTTCGCCAAGTCGGTTCAGACGGCTGCCGAGGTAACGCCGGTTCAGTTTGCGGCCGCCCTTCAGCAGGGAGTCGAAACGGCTTACAAAGCCGTCGTCAAGCCGGTGGAAGGGACGATTCTGACCGTAGCGAAGGAAGCGGCGAAGCACGCGCTGTATTACGCACGCCGCACCTCCGACATCACCGAGCTGATGAGCGAGGTTTGCCAATACGCGAAGAAGACGCTGGACCGGACGCCCGAGCTGCTGCCCGTCTTGAAGCAGGTCGGCGTCGTCGACGCAGGGGGCCAAGGCTTGCTGCTCGTCTACGAGGGCTTCCTAGCCGCGCTCAGCGGACAAGCCGCCCCCGTCCTGGAGACGGAGGAATCCGTTCCGGCAGCCGTTTCCGCGCCCGCGGTTGATCCGATCGCCGTGCCCGGTCACGGCGGAACGGCGCAATCGCAGCTGGCGACCGAAGACATCGAGTTCGGCTACTGCACCGAATTCATCATCAAGCTCGTGCCGGGCAAAACGGAGGGCGCGGACTTTGAAGAGGAAGCCTTCCGGCAGGAGCTGGGCAAGCTGGGCGATTCGCTGCTCGTGGTGGCCGACGATGATCTGGTGAAGGTGCACGTGCATGCGGAATACCCCGGCGAGGTGATGAACCACGCCATGAAATTCGGCGATTTGACCCGTATCAAGATCGAGAACATGCGCGAGCAGCATTCCCACATTTTGCTGACAAGCGAATACGATAGCCGTTACGGGGCTCCGACCGTAAGCAAGGACACCATCTCGCAGGAAATCCGGGCGGAAGTGCCGGTTCCGGAAGAGGCGGCCGCGGATGCCGCCGGAACTTCGCCGGTGGAAGAAACGGAACCGGCACCGTTCGGTTTCGTTGCGGTTGCGATGGGCGAAGGCATCTCGGAAATTTTTGAGAGCCTCGGCGTGGACGCCGTTATTTCCGGCGGGCAGACGATGAATCCGAGCACGGAGGACATCGTTCATGCCGTGGAACGGGTGCATGCGTCGACCGTCTATGTGTTCCCGAACAATTCGAACATCGTGATGGCGGCCCAGCAGGCCCGCGATCTTGTGGAAGACAAGGAAATCATCGTTATTCCGACCAAAACCATTCCGCAGTGCATGGCGGCTCTCGTGGCGTTTCAGGAGACGGCGGACAGCGCCGCCAACACCGAAGCGATGAACAAGGCGATTTCCCAGATCGTATCCGGACAAGTCACTTATGCCGTCCGCGACACCTCGATCGACGGAATCGAAATCAAGCAAGGCGACTATATCGGCATTCAGGACGGCAAAATCGTCGCATCCGCGGCGGAATTGCGGGAAGCCTGCTGTGCGCTTCTGGACAGCATGCTTGCCGGCGGCGGCGAGATCGTCACCTTCCTGACAGGTGAAGAGGCGACCGATGACATGACGAATTCCCTGGTCGACTTCCTGGGAGAACATTATCCCGACGCGGAAGTGGAAGTTCATGCCGGGGGACAGCCTCTGTATTCCTACCTGTTTGCGGTAGAGTGAGGAGGATGGGCATGGTCCGGGTGGTCACCGACAGCACGGCGGATATTCCCGAGGAAATCCGCAAAGAACTGAATATCGAAGTCGTTCCGCTGAAAGTCCATTTCGGCACGGAGACCTTCATCGACTCCGTCACGCTGGGAGCGCGGGAGTTTTACAGGAAGCTTTCCGCCGGCGACGTATTGTCCACCACTTCCCAGCCATCGCCGGTCGACTTTTTGAACACGTACAAGAAGCTTGGCAGAGGGGACGAGGAGCCGGTTCTGTCCATTCACATTTCTTCCGCCCTGAGCGGCACTTACCAGTCCGCCATGCTGGCGAAGTCGATGCTGAACGAGGATGCGAACATCACGATCGTGGATTCCAAATCGGCTTCGTTCGGGCTCGGCATCAAGGTCGTGCGGGCGGCTCAGGCGGCCCGGGACGGCAAAAGCGTCGAGGAAATCCTTGCGGTACTGGAGGAACTGGACGAAAGCTTCTCCCTTTATTTTCTGGTGGACAGCCTGACGAACCTGTACAAGGGCGGCAGAATCGGCAAAGCCGCTGCGCTGTTCGGTTCGCTGCTTAACATCAAGCCGATTTTAACCATCGACCCGACCGGTGAAATCACCACTGCCGACAAGGTGCGCGGGCAGAAAAAGGCGATGGAGCGAGTAATCGACATGCTGGCGGAAACCTGGTCCCCGCAGGATCCGATTGAAGTGGGCATCTCGCATGCGGACGCCCAAGAGGCGGCGGAGACGCTCAACCGGCTTCTCTGCAGCCGGTTCCATGTCGTCAAAACAACGTTCACGTGGGTCGGTCCCGTGGTCGGCACCCATTCGGGTCCGGGCACCGTGGCGATCTTCGTCATCAAGGCCTAATATGGATCTCTATTCCATTCCCATCCGGGAAGTTCACGGAATCGGCCCGCAAAAAGCGGAAGACCTCGGCGCACTGGGGGTCTTTTCCGCCGGCGGGCTTCTTGATTATTTTCCGTTCCGTTACGAGGATTACCGGCTGCGCGACCTGACGGAAGTGAAGGACGGGGAGAAGATCACCGTCCAGGGAACGGTTTACGGGGAGCCGCTCCTTGCCATGTACGGCAGAACGAAATCGCGGCTGTCGTGCAAGGTGGTCGTGGACCGTTTTTTTGTGACGGCGGTATTTTTCAACCGGCATTTTCTCAAAGACAAGCTTCGCCCCGGCGAAGAAGTGGTGCTGACCGGCAAATGGGAAGCGAAGCGCCTGCAAATTACCGTATCGGAGGCGGAGTTTCCGGGCAAAGGAACGTCCCGCACCGGGACGCTGCAGCCCGTCTATTCGGTCGGCGGCGGCATAACCCAGACCTGGATGCGCAAGACGGTGCGTCAAGGGCTTCTCCAGTTCGGGAGTATGATCGATGAAAACCTCCCTCGCGAATTGGCGAACCGGTATGGCTTTATGCCCCGCCGGCAGGCGATCGCCAAAATTCACGATCCGGCGGATATGGAAGAGGGGCGTCAAGCCCGCAAACGGCTGGTGTACGAGGAATTCTTTTTCTTCCAGCTCAAAATGCAGGCGTTCCGCGCCCTCACCCGGCGCCGGGCGGACGGCGTCGCCCATCCGGTGGACCGGCCGGCCGTCCGTGAATTTGTCCGCTCGCTGCCCTTTCGCCTGACGGACGCCCAGCTCCGGGTGATCGGAGAGGTGCTGGGCGATCTGGAGCATCCGCACAGCATGAACCGGCTGCTGCAGGGCGATGTCGGCTCCGGCAAAACGGTGGTGGCCGCGGTTGCGCTGTATGCGGCGGTGAAAGCCGGGTATCAAGGGGCGCTGATGGTGCCTACCGAGCTTTTGGCCGAGCAGCACAAGCGCTCGCTGGAAAAGCTGTTTGCGGATCACGGCATTCAGGTGGCGCTTTTGACCGGAAGCCTGACCGGCCGGCAGCGCAAGGACGTGCTTGCTTCCCTGCAAATGGGCATGACGGATGTCGTGGTCGGCACGCATGCGCTTATCCAGGAGGACGTGTTCTTCCGACAGCTGGGGCTTGTCGTCACGGACGAACAGCACCGGTTCGGCGTCAACCAGCGGTCGATTCTGCGCCGCAAAGGGATGAACCCCGACGTGCTGTCCATGACGGCGACGCCGATTCCCCGGACGCTGGCGATTTCCGCCTTCGGGGATTTGGATGTCTCCACGCTGGACGAGCTGCCTAAAGGGCGGAAGCCGGTGGAGACCTATGCCGTCGGGCACGGCATGCTGGACCGGATTCTCCGTTTTATCGTCAAGGAAGTGGAGGCGGGCGGCCAGGCGTATGTCATCTGTCCGTTGATCGAGGAGTCGGAGAAGCTGGACGTCCAGAACGCCATCGATCTGCATGCGCAAATTTCCGCCGGCTTCCCCGGGCTTGCGGTCGGTCTGCTGCACGGCCGCATGCCGGCCGCCGACAAAGATGAGGCGATGCGCGCGTTCGCCGCGGCGGAAACGAAGGTGCTGGTGTCCACCACCGTCATCGAGGTGGGCGTCGACGTGCCGAACGCCACCGTCATGGTCATTTACGACGCGGACCGCTTTGGCCTCTCGCAGCTCCACCAGCTGCGCGGCCGGGTCGGCCGCAGCGACAAGCAATCCTACTGCATTCTCATCGCCGACCCCAAAAGCGAGGTTGGCAAGGAGCGCCTCCGGGCGATGACGGAGACAAACGACGGGTTTGAAATTGCGCGCCGGGACCTGGAGCTGCGCGGGCCCGGAGAATTTTTCGGCACCAAGCAGAGCGGGCTTCCCGAATTCAAGCTTGCGGACGTTACGGCCGATTTCGAGACGCTGGAGGAAGCGCGCGGGGACGCGGCGGAGCTGACGGCACGGCCGGATTTCTGGACGGCTGCGGAGTTTCTGCCCCTGCGCCGCTATCTCCAGCGGGAAGGCATTCTCGACAGCGAAGTGCTGGATTGACGCCCGTCCGTTTGGCTTTCGAACCGGCCGGGTCTGGTCTGATTGCGCCGCGCCTGCATACACTGGGAAGTAGTGTGTCAGGAGGTGCGCCAATGGGCTACGTACAGTACGGAATTGACCCCGCCCTGGTGGAAAGGGTCAAGTGGAAGATGAAAAACCCGGCCGTCAAGGAACGGATCAAGGGGCTGGTGAACGGGGTAACCAAGCAGCATTTGCAAAATCCCGCCGCCGTGAGCGGGCTGGTGGAGGCCGCCGCCGTGGTTTTGGGCGAGCCGCTCAGCGAACCGCAGAAAGCAAATCTGGTCCGGTTTGTCCTCGCCCAAAAAATCGATCCGAAAAACACCTTTCATTTGTTAAAGCTGTGGGGGATGTTCCGCTAACGGAACGGCCCCCGCGCCGTTGCGCAAAAACGCGCCGTTTCCCGTATTCCGGGGAAACGGCGCGTTTTTGCGCTGCTCCCGTATTCCGCGTCTCCGCACAAGCCGCAGCGAAGCCGTGGCAAACGCTGTTCCGCAAACATACATAAGTAGTAAAACAGGAGCGGAGGGCGTTATGGAACACGGACCCGCATTGCCTAACAACAAACTTGCCAAAGCGTTCTACCTGGAGCGGGACGAGGAGCTTGCGGCCTGCCTCCCTGAAACGGCCGCCGTCTCGAAGCAGGACTTAAGGGACTGGCTGGACCGGTACGGCACCGTTTTTGTAAAGCCGGAAGGGGGAACGGGAGGCCGCGGGGTGATCCGGGTGCGGCAGCGCAAGGAGGGCGGCTACGATTGGCAGTTGGGCCAAAGGCTGCATTCTTTTTCCGATTACCAGGAGCTTTACCATTCGCTGCGCGGCCGGTTCAAGGAACAAAGACACGTGATGCAGAGAGGCATTGCTTTGCTCCGCAAGCGCAAACGTCCGTTCGACCTCCGCGTCATGGTGCAGCGGGACGAAGCGGGGGAATGGATCGTTACCGGAATCATCGGACGGCTGGCCCAGCCCGGGAAGGTGGTAACCAACTACCACCGGGGCGGCACGCCGCTACCGGTGGAGCGGCTTCTGGAGGGGCATGTCTCCCGGAAAGAACGGGCGGCGTATGTGCAAAAGCTTTACGAGCTCGCGCTAAAGACCGCCCGGCACATGGCCGAAGGTTATCCTTTTGTGCAGGCGCTCGGAATCGACATCGGCCTGGACGCCGGCCTGAATCCCTGGATTATTGAGGTGAACACAAAACCCGATCCGTATATATTCCGGCAGCTTCGGGACCCCAGCATGTTTCGTACGATCATGCGGCACGCCCGGATTGCGGGTTTGCCGGAGGCGGTCCAAAATCAAAGCAGCGGAGGGAAGGGTATGAAAAAGCCGTTGATCGGCATTATGGTCGCCCGGAAGGGATTGTCTTTCAGCGAACCGCGGTATTTCCGGGAGCTGCTTCGGGCGGGAGAGCGGCTCGGAGCGGAAGCGTTCCTGTTTGCCCCGCAGGACATCGACGTGCACAGCCGGAAAATCCGCGGGTTTTCGCTGACAGCCTCCGGGGGATGGGGCTCGCGTTTTTACGAATGGCCCGAGGTGGTAATCGACCGGCACCGCAAAAGCGGCAGCCGGTACATGAAGATCCGCACCTCCAGCCTGTTTCGCTATGCCAATAACCGCTTCACAAACAAATGGAACGCCACCCGGCTGTTTCTCAAGGAAGACGCGCTGAAGCGCTGGATACCGGAAACGGAAGAATATGCGCCCGGTCTTCTGGCGGGCTATCTGAAAAAGCATCCGATCGTGTACGTCAAGCCCGGCAACGGAACGGGCGGCATCAGCATCGTCCGCATCGAGTCGCGCCGCGGCCGGTATGATGTGCTGGGCCGGAGCCGGACCCGGGCCAAAATCAGGGCCCGGTTCGGCAGCGTTTCCGAACTGGAGCGCTGGCTTACCCGCTGGACGGTACGCCAGCGGGTGCGGCAGGGCAACTTTATGATTCAGCAGGGCCTGAATCTGGAGCTGGTGCCCGGGCGGGTGGCCGATGTCCGGCTGCTGATCCAGAAAAACCACCGCGGCCAATGGGAGGTTACCGGCATGGGCGTGCGCGTCGGAGCGCCCGGCAGCTCCACCTCCAATCTGCATGGCGGCGGAAAGGCCGTCGCCTTTGAAAAAATCGTCGGCAAAGTGTTCGGCGAGCAAAAGGCGGCCGGCATCCGGGCGGAATGCGAGGAGCTGGCCTTTGAAACGGTGCGGGTGATCGAGGAGCGGTTCGGCTCCATGATGGAATTCGGCCTGGACATCGGCATCGACGTTCAGGGCCGCATCTGGCTGATCGAGGTTAACCCCAAGCCGGGGCGCGATCTGTTCCGCAGCGTAGGCGAACCCGGCCTGTACCGGAAAACGGTGGAACGGCCGATCCGCTACGCCATGCACCTGACGGAAACGATGCGCGGGAACCGGCAAGGGGACCTCTCCGAGCGGGTTCCCGATAAGGCCGCAAAGGCTGCGAACGCTGCAAAAACCGAACGGAATCTGCGGGAAGCGGAAGGAGACGAAGGCGGACCGGGCGGGGCGCAAAGAATATCGGGCTAGAAAAGGAGGAAACCGGATGGGACGGGTGAAAATCAAGGTTTCCTTGGACGGCCGCGGGGACGATGAAACGCTTCGCCTGGGCGCGGCGCATCTCAAGCGCTGGAAGCTTTCCGAGGGCGCCGCGGTGACCCTGGCCTTCGGCTCCAGCCGAAGACCGCTGCGGGTAGCTTCGGCCGGTCCGGGGCGCGATTTCCGGCTGCCGCCCGCTTTGGCCGACCAGCTCGGGCTGCATGAAGGCGCTTCGTTGTGCCTGCGCTACCAGCAGGCGGAGAAGACGCTTAGCCTCGGGCCGCTTCTCGCCGTGCTGCTGCGCCGGGCCGGAGGGAACGCGGATGAACCGTTCCGCGGCGTTTCTTCTTTTTGCCGGGAGCTGGCCGCTGCGGGAAGCGAGTCCGGGGTGACGGTCTGCTTTCTGTCGGCAGAGCAGCTGCCCGCAGCAAACGCGGGGACCGTAACCGGCTGGGTTTACGCAGGCGGAGGATGGAGACGCCGCACGCTGCCCCGGCCGGATGCCGTATACAATCGGCTGACCTCGCGCGTGACCGAAAACAGCGAACGGGTGCAGGCCTTTCTGCGCGACTTCAAAACACGCGCTGTGCTGTTTAACGAACGATACCTGAACAAAACCGAAGTGTTTGAAGCCCTTCGGAAAGAGGAAGGGGTGCGGGCGCACCTGCCCGAGTCCCTGACGTTCCGGGGAAGCGCCATGCTGAGCGGCATGCTGGAGCGCCATGCCGTCGTATTCCTCAAGCCTTCCCTGGGCAGCCTCGGCCGCGGCATCATCCGCATCCGCCGCAGGCCGGACGGCCGGTGCGTGTGCGAGGCCGCCTCGTCCGGCGGCCGGTTCCGGCAAACGGTGTACCCGAACGCCGGAAAGCTGGCCAAAGTCCTCGCGGCAAAGTACAAATACCGGGACTGCCTCCTTCAGGAAGGACTGGGGCTGATCCGCGCCGGGCATTCGCCTATCGATTTCCGCGCGCTGGTTCAGCGCGACGAAGACGGCGAATGGGCGGTCACGTCCATTGTGGCGCGGACGGGCGCCCCCCGGTCCGTCGTCTCCAATCTTGCGCGCGGCGGGAAGCTCTCCTCCGTCCAGGATGCGGTGGCGCGATCGGATTTGCCGGCGGGACTGCACGGCGACATCCGGGCTTCGCTCGCAAAGGCGGCGCTTGAAATCGCCCGCGCTTTGACGCGGCAAATTGCGGGCCATTTCGCCGAGCTGGGCGTCGATCTTGCCGTCGACCGCCGGGGCCGGGTGCTCCTGCTGGAGGTCAATTCCAAACCGTCCAAGGAAGACAACGCGCCGCTCGGCGCGGAAGGAGATGCAAACGGTGCGACCGGGGACACCCCGGTGCGGATTCGGCCTTCGGTCCGGCGCGTACTGCGCTACACCCGTTTTTTGACCCGGTTTTAGCCTCTTTTTGGCGTCCTTAGCATTCCTTGATTTTTAGCTGCTAGCATAAGGGCCAAGGAGGGGAATACAACCATGCAGCAAGCGATTTTGGAAGTGGAAGGGTTGTCCAAGAAAGCCCACGGAAGGGTTCTGGTCGACGAGGTGACCTTTCAGGTGCGGCCCGGTGAAATCTGCGGCCTGTTGGGCCCGAACGGGGCGGGGAAAACGACTTTGATCCGGATGATTACCGGGCTCATCGCTCCTTCTTCCGGCCGGGTTACCATAGCAGGGACGGATGCGCGGCGGGACCGCCGGCAGGCCATGCGGAAGCTGGGTGCCATTGTGGAGGCGCCGATTTTTTTCAACTACTTGAGCGGACGGAAAAACCTGCGCAATCTGGCGCGGCTGCATCCGAACCTGGATGCGGCCCGCCAAAAGGAGCGGGTGGAGGAGGTGCTGGAGACCGTCGGCCTCCGGACGCGCGCCGACGACCCGGTGGGCCGGTATTCGCTGGGCATGAAGCAGCGTCTGGGCATCGCGCAGGCGATTCTTGGAGAACCGGAGCTGGTCATTCTGGACGAGCCTGCAAACGGACTTGACCCGATGGGCATGCGGGAGCTCCGGGAGCTGATCTTCCGGCTCCGCGACCAGGCCGGGTTGACGTTCCTGATTTCAAGCCATCTGCTGGATGAGATCCAGCGGACCTGCTCCGGGCTGGTGCTGATGAAGGAGGGCCGTCTCGTCTGGCGGGGCGCAACGGAGGAGCTCAGCGCAGGCGGCGAACTGGAAGACGCCTTCGTGGAGCTGATGACCCGATGAGCCGGCTCCTGCAAAGCGAATGGCGCCGGCTGTGGGCGAAAAAAACCGTCTGGCTGATACTGGCCTGCCTGCCGGTTGCGGCGTTCGCCGCCGTCCGGTATTACAGCCAGGCAAACGCTTCGGTCGATCCGTCGCTCCCTCAGTACGCCGTGTCCGGCAACTTCCCGGTGCTCGGGCTGTCGGAAATGCTCGTGACGGCGTTCAATCTGGCGGTTGTGGTGCTGACGGCGTTTTGCGTAACGGACGAATACCGGAGCGGGGCGCTGCGGATGGTTCTGATCCGGTCGTATTCCTACGTTCAGGTACTGGCGGCCAAGGCGGCCGTTCTGGCGCTTTCGCTCGCCCTCCTGTGCGGCGTTTACCTGCTGTGCAGCTATGCCGCCGGCTTTCTTTTTCTGCCGCGTTCGTGGACGTTTCCGCTTTTTTACCATGCCGAGTCGATCGGAGGCTGGGCGGGAGCCGGGTACGTGCTGCGGTTTTACGGGGCGGCGCTGCTGACGCTCCTTGCTGCCGGCGCAGTCATGCTCTTTCTTTCGGTGCTGTGCCGAACGGTCACGGGCGTTATGGGGGCGGGAATCGGGTTCTTGCTGTTCTGCCTGCTTTATCCCCAACTGCTGGCCTACTTTTACGAGTTCATTCCCAAGGAAGCTTACCGGCGGCTGGTGTTTGCTTCACTGCCGATGATTCAGTCGGAAGGACTCGTTTACGCGGTGGAAAAGCCTGCGCTTGCGGGCTGGATCTTCGGGGTGCTGGCCGCCTATCCGGCGGTGTTCGGAGGAGCGGCTTGGCTCATGGCGGCAAAGCGGGACAAATGGGAATGACCGGGGCGGGCTGGGGGACAAGCCTTTTCGGTCCGGCCATTCCGCGACAGATAAGAGGAGGATAAACACATGCTGGGCAATTTGATGAAAAGCGAATGGGAGCGGATTTGGGCGCGGCGGAAAACCAAGGCGCTGCTGGCGCTATACGTAATGGCGCTGGGCTTCGAATGTTTTTTCTTGTGGGGAATGGGCGGTCGGGTGATGTACGATCCGGATCACATGACCACTCTGAACGCGCTTAATACCGCGCCTTTTCTGCTGCGGGAGCTGTCGCTCTTTTTCAACTTTCTGCTGATTCCGATGCTGGCGGCGGACTGCTTTAACGGGGAGTATGCTTCCGGCGCCCTGCGTCTTGTGCTGCTGCGTCCGGTCGGACGGGCCAAGCTGGCGGCCGCGAAATGGCTGGTCCTGGCGCTGCTGCTGGCGGTGCTGACCGGAGGCACGCTGCTGACCGGAACGCTGTTCGGCAAGCTCGCCATGCCTCCTGCGGATACCTTCGCGTTTCCGGGAACGGACGCGCTTGGGGCGATGGGCGCTTTTGGCTACACGGTTGTTTTCTATGCGCTGGCGCTGCTCGTGTTTCTCGCGGTGCTGAGCCTGTCCATGCTCGTTTCGGCGCTGCTCCCGCATCCGATTCTCGCTTACGCGGGCACGCTCGGCGTCCTCATCGGCGGCATCTATTTGTCCGACCGGCTGCTTTTTCTGATGGTCGCCTCGGATGATATTTTCCGTCTGCTCGGGGGACAAAGCGGTCCGCATCTGCTCTGGATTTCCGTGATCTGTGTTATGATGGGGCATGCAGCCGTCCGGCTGCTTTGGACCAAACGGGACTGGAAGGCGTAAGGAAGGAAAGGAAGAGGCACGTGGGGCAAACGAAGGAACGCATTTTGGTGGTCGACGACGAGGAAGATATGATCGGGTTTATCCGCGACGCGCTGGAGGACGACGGGTACGAGGTGCTGACGGCCTGCGACGGAGGGGCGGCTTTCCGCCAGCTGGAGCGGGAGCCGGATCTGATCGTGCTTGATGTAATGATGCCGGGCATGGACGGGCTGCGGGTCTGCGAAGCCATTCGGGGCAAGGTGGATTGCCCGATTGTTTTCCTGAGCGCGCGGCATACCGAAGCGGACCGGATCGGCGGGCTTGCGGCCGGCGGCGACGATTATCTGGTCAAGCCGTTCAGCATGCGCGAGCTGAAGGCCCGGCTGGCCGCCCATTTGCGGCGCGAGCAAAGAGCCGTCCGGAATGCGGACCGCAAGGGCGGGGCCGCGATCCTGCGCTTCGGGGACCTGGCGGTAGACTTGCGCAGCTTTGCGCTCTATTATCGGGACGCCGCCGTGCCCCTGACCGCACGGGAGTTTGAAATCGTCCGGCTGCTTGCGCTGCACGCGGGCCAGGTGTTCTCGCGCGAACAGATCTACGAAAAGGTATGGGGCTTCGACGCGGAGGGCGATTCGTCCACCGTCACGGAGCACGTCAAAAACATCCGGGCCAAGCTCGGCAAATTCGGGGAAAGCGCCGCCCTGCTTCAGACGGTGTGGGGGATCGGGTACAAATGGGAAAAAAGCGCCCGCTGAAAAACTGGATGAACTACCGCCCGCTGCACCGCCAGTTCCGCTACATCTCGCTGGCCGTCCTGCTCTGCACGATTGCGGCCACGCTTCTGGTCTGGGCGTTCAGCTTTGTTTATCTGTTCGTGGAGGGAAGCGTGTTTCCGAAGCCCGCCAACTACTTTGAGCAAAAGGTGCCGGCCATCCATGCTTTTGCCGAACGGCGTGGGACGGAGCTGCTTGACCCGGCGGCGCGGCCGGAGCTGGAAGCGGTCATCCCGGCCGAGGGCATCGGGTACCAGGTCATGGCCGCGGACGGACGCCCGCTGTACGGCACGATCCCGGAACGGCTGGCGGCGGACCCGAAAGAGCTGTTGGGTAAGCTGAACACGGTCGAGGACGGAGAAGGGCAGTACCGCCGCTTCTATCCGCTTGCCGGCCGGGACGGCGGCCTTGGCGGGGCGCTCGTTGTCCGGTACCGGATCGGACTGGCCTCGTCCAACGTGGACCGGCCGCTTCTGATCTTCCTGTTCCTGGCCGCGAACCTTGCGGCTCCGCTTGTGTTTCTGACGCTGTTCACGGTGGTCTTCGGCCGCCGTCTGCAGCGGCGCATCCGCCCGCCGGTGGATGCCCTGATCGAGGGGGCCCGGCGGATCGAGCGGCAGGACCTCGATTTTCATCTGGCGCCCCCGGTGGGTGCAAAAGAGCTGAACGAGCTGGGGACGGCCTTCGAGCATATGCGCGCGACTCTGAAGGAGTCGCTGGAGCGGGAATGGCGGGCCGAGCAGGAGCGCCGGGACATGACGGCCGCTCTCGCCCACGATCTCCGGACGCCGCTTACCATCGTGCTCGGGCATGCCGACGGGCTGATTGACGCGGAGAAGCCGGACCCGGAGCGGAGCGCCCGCTACCTGCGGACGATCCGGACCAATACGCTGCGGGCGATCCGTCTGGTGGAGGAGATGAATCAGGTGGCGGAGGTGGAAAAGGCGGACTTTCTGCTTCTGCCGGAAGAAACGGACCCGGAAGCTCTTTTCCGGCGCAAAGCGGAGGAATATGCGCTCCTGGCCGAGCGCAAGGGAGTGCGCTTCGAGCGGGCCTTTGAAGACAGCCGCTCTGCCCGGGGACCGGTCTATGTAGATGTGCGGCGGCTGGAGCAGATCGCCGACAACCTTGCGGCGAACGCCATCCGTTTTACCCCGGAGGGCGGCACGGTGTTCTGGCGCTTGCGGCTTGCGGACGGCGCGCGGCTCGAGCTGGAGATGGCGGATACCGGTCCCGGCTTTTCGGAAGAAGACCTCCGCTCCGCGCTGCGCCCGTTCTACCAGGGCGACCCGTCCCGGTCCCGGGAAACCGGGCATGCCGGGCTCGGCCTTTACATCGTGCGCAGGCTGGTGCAGCGGCACCGGGGCGACATCCGGCTCGACAACCGCCCGGAGGGCGGCGCGAGGGTCCGGATTTGGCTCCAGCTTTAGCCGGAGCGGGGAGTCCGGGCGGCCGCAGCCGCCTGCTCACGGCGGGAATGCGCCCCCGGCTTGCCCCGGCGCAGCCGGCGGAAGGCGGATTTCCGCGCGCCGAGGCCCGGCGATGGACGCTGCTTGCCT